>JAZGEB010000353.1:0-3703 GCA_036478515.1 Parvularculaceae bacterium
ACGCCCAAGCCGCGGCGCAGATGTTAACCCAAAGCTTTTTGCAACGGCCAGACTGGATTAATGGCGTCGAAATGGCGGTTCTCTTGGTCGCGGGCATCCTCATTGCTTTAGCCCAAAATTACCTTGGATCGCTCAAAGGCGGCATTCTCGCAGCATTTTTGCTGGCCGGCATTGCCTATCTCTCATGGCATTTGTTTAAGGTCGAAGGCTTGTTGTTCGATCCGACCTATCCAATTCTCGGCACCATTGCGGTTTTTCTGGTGACATCGGTGAGTGATTTTTATCTAACTGAAGGGGAAAAGGCCCAGATCAAAGGGGCGTTTAACCTCTATCTCTCCCCGGAAATGGTCGACCGGATTGCGGATGACCCGGCCTTGCTTGAGCTTGGCGGGGAAGACCGAGAGCTGTCGATTATGTTTTGCGATGTACGCAATTTCTCGCGCACCTCTGAAAAGCTCGGGCCAAAACGCACGACCGACTATCTCAACGCCTATCTGACCCCAATGACCGATATTTTGCTCGACAGTGATGCGACCATCGATAAATTTATTGGTGACGCCATCCTGTCATTTTGGAATGCCCCGCTGGATGTCGACGATCATCCCAAAGCAGCAGCAAAGGCCGCGTTGCTGATGATTAACACCTTGAAGGAGATGAATGACTTGCGCGTCAGCGACCCTGATAAAGCGCCGCTTGAGGTCCACACAGAAATTGGCATCGGTCTTGGCTGCGGCGAGTGTACGGTTGGCAATATGGGCTCGGATCAGCGTTTTGCCTATTCTGTGATCGGCGATACCGTTAATCTGGCATCGCGCTTGGAAGGCATTACTAAGCAATATAAAGTGCCGATTGTGATGGGCGATATTATCACCGACAGACTGCCAGACTTTGCCACACTGGAATTGGATGTGATTAAGGTTGTGGGCCGCAAAGCACCGGTGCGCATCGCCGCCTTGCTCGGGGATGAGGCGATGGCTGTTAAGTCAGAATTTCACCAATTGCGTCAGACCCAAGCGGCTTTTTTAAAGGCCTATCGGGCCCAGGACTGGGCGGGCGCGGCGCGGATTATAGAGCAGACAAAAACGGCAAAACAGTTTGGTATCAGTGATTATTATGAGATGATGCGGGGGCGGATGATCGATTTTACCAAAACCCCGCCAGGCCAAGACTGGGATGGCGTTTTCAAGGCAACAGAGAAATAATAGCCCCATGCTCATTGCCCAGATCACAGACCTGCATCTAACCCCCGGCGATGACTTCGCGGCGCTTGCGAATGCCGAGCGGTTGGACAAGGTGATCACCTCAATTCAACAGCTGGACGTCACCCCCGATATGGTCATTGCCACGGGCGATCTGGTTGATGATGGTGCCATCAGCTCGTATCATTTGCTGCGCGAAAAACTGAGCCAATTGCCCTGTCCGGTAAAGCTGTGCTTAGGCAATCATGATGAGCGGGCGAGTTTTCAGGAAGTATTTGGCGAGGGCGAATTTGAGGCCGGGCATTTACAATATGTCGTCGAGGGCCCGGACTTGCGCATTCTAGTGCTGGATACATTGCAACATGGGAAACATGGTGGTGGCTTTAGTGAGCGCCGGGCGGCGTGGTTATCACAAGCCCTAGCGGCGTCGGATCAACCGACTTTGATTGCCATGCACCATCCGCCAATCCCAACCGGGATCCCGTGGATGACACCCTATGAAGATGAACCATGGATTGCCCTGCTGGAACAATGTGTCCGGGATCAGCGCCATATTGTTGGGGTGATTTGCGGGCATATTCATCGCCCAATCCATCGCCAATGGGCCGGAACAAATGTCATGGTCTGCGCCGCCACGGCGGGCCAAGTCGTGCTCAACATGACGCCGATTGACCCGGACAAAGCGGATGGCCGCGCTTTGATCAATGATGAACCACCGGGCTATGCGCTGCATCACTGGGATGGCACAGCCTTAACCACCCACCGGATGATTGCCGGGTCCTATAACACATTGGCCAGCTATGGTCCGACCATGGAAAGTGCGATGCAAAGTGTGTTCAATGTGCGCAAAGATTAGGGTCGGGAATTAGTCAGAAAACCAGTGTAAATTCTTGCGTTTCTTTGATATTTTATCGATATCTTGAAGGTCTTGTAGAAAGCTTTTCAGGAGGTGTAACGGGATCATATTCGGGCCATCAGAAGGCGCTGTTTCTGGCGCCTGATGGGTCTCGGCGAAAACCCCCGCAACGCCAACTGCCATCGCCGCTCTGGCTAGTGTTGGCACCATTTCGCGTTGACCACCAGAAGTGCCGCCTTGACCGCCCGGTTGTTGAACCGAATGGGTGGCGTCAAAAATGATCGGCGCGCCGGTGTCCCGGGCGATGGTCGGCACGCCCCGAAAATCAGTCACCAGTGTATTATAGCCAAAGCTGGCACCGCGCTCGGTCACAAGCACATTCGGGTTGCCAGCGTCCGTCACTTTGGCAACGACATTCTTCATGTCGCCGGGGGCTAGGAACTGACCTTTTTTAATCTTGATCGTCCGCCCGGTCGCGGCAGCGGCCAGCAGCAAATCAGTTTGGCGACACAGGAAGGCCGGGATTTGTAAAACATCAACCACTTCCGCCACCGGCGCGCATTGCTGGCGCTCATGAATATCAGTGAGGCAGGGCACTCCGAGGGTTTCGCGGATTTCGGCAAAAATCGGCAGCGCTTCATCAAGGCCAACGCCGCGTTTTGAACCGAGGCTGGTGCGATTGGCTTTATCAAAGGAAGATTTATAGACAAATCCGATGCCCAATTCCGTGGTGATCTGTTTGATCGCCTCGGCCATCTCCAGCGCATGGGTTCGGCTCTCCATCGCGCAGGGTCCAGCAAACAGCATGAACGGCAAATCATTACCGATGGTCACATCCGGGCCCTGATGCGGGCCTTTGACGGTGACATGAGAATTGCCCAATTGGGTTGTGGCAGGGGTCATTTCGAGAACTCTTTTATAAGGGTCAGGTTTGTTGATGTGGCGCGCCTGACCAGCCGGGTCAAGTCAGTTCGCTTAGGCGTCGTTTTTGTACCAGACTTCCACCGGACCTTTGAGCTTGAGGGTCAAGGGATTGCCTTTTCGGTCTTTGGTCTTGCCCGCGGCGACCCGGATCCAACCTTCGGACAGGCAATATTCTTCGACATTGGTTTTCTCTTCGCCTTTGAAGCGGACGCCGATTTCATAGTCCAGAACCGCCTCATTGTAATGCGGGCTGGCCGGGTTGACGCTAAGGCGATCAGGCAGAGTCGGTTTTTGAGGTATATCTGTCATCAGAGCGCCATAGCCCTCATGACCTCTTGGCTCAAGCAGTTTGTTACTCTTTAAAAGCTGGCCAGTTTCCCCTAGGCTCCGGCGATATTCGTATCGATAGACCTTGAAGAAACCTCCATGACCGACAAAAAAATTGCCTCCCACCTTGCCAATGCCCGTGATGTTATCGGCGTCGAACGTGATGGCTTGAACAGGTTACAAGAGGCTTTGTCTGACGCAGCTTCTGGCCCCTTGGCGGCGGCCTTTGTGGCAAGTGTCGAGTTGATCGCCACTTTGAACGGCCGGGTGATTGTCACCGGCATGGGCAAATCCGGGCATATCGCCCGAAAAATTGCCGCAACTCTCGCCTCGACCGGCCAGCCAGCGATGTATGTTCATCCGGGTGAAGCCAGCCATGGCGATCTTGGCATGATCG
>JAZGEB010000354.1:0-3221 GCA_036478515.1 Parvularculaceae bacterium
TGCTTACGGCGAGACTTTCCGATGCGTTTTTCATGTACCGGCAGGATTTGAAAATTGCTTTGTCAGAGCAAGCAAAAAAACTCGACAAGATCGTATTTTTTGAAGGCCTCGGTACGCTTGGCGACAAGGTCAAACGGATGGCTCAACTGGCTCGGGAAATAGCACCGCAAGTTGGCGCTGATCCTGACCTTGCAGAGCAGGCGGCGAAGCTGGCCAAGGCGGATTTGGTCACCGGCATGGTCGCCGAGTTCCCCAAATTGCAAGGCGTGATGGGGCGCTATTATGCGCTTCAGCAAGGACTTGATCCGGCTATCGCTGATGCCATTCGCGACCATTATAAACCAGCCGGTGAAAATGACACAGTGCCCACCGCCCCGGTTTCTATCGCGCTGGCCCTGGCCGAAAAGATTGATACACTGACGGGTTTTTGGGCAATTAACAAAAAGCCAACCGGGAGTAAAGATCCCTTTGCGCTACGACGGGCGGCGCTCGGGGTAATCCAGATTGTGTTGGCAAATAAATTACGCTTGCCGCTCCACTCACTCAATGTCACGCCTGATCTCCTCAGCTTTTTCCATGACCGCCTAAGCGTTTATCTGAAAGACAAAAATCACCAATATGACCACATCAATGCGGTGCTGCTCCGGCCTGATGGCGCGCTCGAAGATGATCTGGTGTTGATCGTCAATAAACTGACCGCGCTCGAAGCATTCCTCAAAACGCAAGACGGCACCAATCTGTCAGCCGCCTATAAGCGCGCGACCAATATTCTCAAAGCGGAACAGAAAAAATCCGGCCCGATTAAAGACAGCGATGTCAGGGCCAAGCTATTGACCGCAAATGAAGAAATAGCCCTGCACGCCGCTCTTGAAAAGGTTTCGAGCGCCGTGCAGAAAGACTGCGCTGCGGAAAACTTTGCTGCCGCCATGGCGCAGCTCTCGACCTTGCGTGGCCCGCTTGATGCATTCTTCGAGGCCGTCAAAGTCAATGATGAGGATGCGGGTGTCCGCGTCAATCGGTTGGCGCTACTGACAGGGATTAAACAGATTTGTGATGGTGTCGCTGATCTTGGTGAAGTAGAGAGTTAGCCCGTTTTGATTATGGCGGGCATTTTTAAAGTTGGGGAACGAAGATGAGCGTGACAAAGAAGGGTGCTGACAAAATGACGTCAACCAAATGGGTCTATAATTTTGGCGGCGGCACCAGCGACGGCAATGCCACGATGAAAAACCTGCTTGGCGGCAAGGGCGCAAATCTAGCTGAAATGGCCAGTCTTGGCTTGCCAGTGCCCCCCGGCTTCACGCTGACGACAGACGTTTGCACCTCTTATTATGATAATGCCAAAACCTACCCCCAAGGTCTCGCCGCAGGAGTAGAGACTGCGGTGGCTAAAATTGGCACGACGGTTGGCAAAATTTTTGGTGATCCTGCCAACCCGCTCTTGGTCTCGGTGCGCTCCGGCGCGCGGGCCTCAATGCCGGGAATGATGGATACGGTTTTGAACCTTGGGCTGACCGATGAGACCGTCAAGGGCCTCGCAGCCTTGGCCGGCGATGAACGCTTTGCCTATGATAGTTACCGTCGTTTCATTCAGATGTATTCTGATGTTGTGCTCGGTGTCGGCCACCATCACTTTGAAGATATTCTTGAGACGTATAAAGATGAAAACGACAAATATCTCGATACTGACCTTAGTGCCGGAGATTGGAAGAAAATCATCACCGGCTACAAGCAAGCGGTTTTGGACAATCTTGGTCGTCCCTTCCCTCAAGATGTGAACGAACAGCTTTGGGGCGCGATTGATGCTGTGTTTGGTTCATGGATGAATGAACGCGCTAATACATATCGCCGCTTGCAAAATATTCCAGCTGAGTGGGGTACAGCGGTTAGCGTACAAGCGATGGTATTTGGCAATATGGGCAAAACTTCTGCCACTGGCGTTGCTTTTACCCGCGACCCTTCCACCGGTGAAAATACTTATTATGGCGAATTTCTGATCAACGCCCAGGGCGAAGACGTTGTCGCTGGTATTCGCACGCCGCAACCACTCACCTTAAAAGCCAAAGCTGCCATGGGCGACACCGCGGATAGTCTTGAAGAGGCGATGCCAGAGACGTTCAAAGAACTTGTCGATGTCTTTCAGAAACTTGAAAAACACTACAGTGACATGCAGGATATTGAGTTCACGGTCCAACAAGGCAAACTCTGGATGTTGCAAACCAGAGCCGGCAAGCGCACCGCAAAAGCGGCGTTGAAAATCGCTGTTGATATGTGTGAGGACAAATTGATTACACCAGAGCAAGCGGTGATGCGCGTTGAGCCGGGATCGCTCGATCAATTGCTCCACCCATCGCTTGATCCGGACGCGCCGCGGCAATTGATTTTACGCGGGCTTCCCGCCTCTCCGGGGGCCGCTTCTGGCGAAGTTGTGTTCTCGTCTGATGAGGCCGAGCGATTGGCCCAAGAAGGTCATAAAGTCATTTTGGTTCGTGTCGAAACGTCGCCCGAAGATATTCACGGGATGCATGCCGCTGCCGGTATTGTCACCGCACGAGGCGGCATGACCTCACATGCGGCGGTGGTAGCCAGAGGCATGGGCCGGGCATGTGTGTGCGGCGCTGGCGATCTTAGAATTGAAAAAGATGGCAGTCATTTTTCTGTCGCTGGTCAAAAGATTGCCAAGGGCGAGATTATTACCATCGATGGTGGCTCCGGCGAGGTTTATCTTGGTACGGTAAAAACTGTACAGCCAGAACTGTCGGGCGACTTTGGCAAACTTATGGTGTGGGCAGATAAACATCGGCGGATGAAGGTTCGAGCCAATGCCGAGACCCCGCTTGATGCGAAAACCGCGCACGAATTTGGCGCTGAAGGTATCGGCCTTTGTCGCACCGAACATATGTTTTTTGAAGCAGAACGTATCATTGCCGTGCGCGAGATGATCCTGGCCAAGGATCAAGCCGGACGCGAGCAGGCTTTGGCCAAGTTATTGCCGATGCAGCGGGCTGACTTCACGCAATTGTTTCAGGTCATGGCGGGTTTGCCGGTGACGGTGCGCTTACTCGATCCCCCTTTACATGAGTTCCTGCCGCATTCCGATCGTGAAATTGAAGAGGTCGCCAAGGCTTCTGGTATGGATGCAGAAGCGCTAAAAGATCGTGCGCATAATTTGCAAGAATTCAATCCGATGCTCGGCCATCGCGGCTGTCGTCTTGGCGTGT
>JAZGEB010000355.1:0-4892 GCA_036478515.1 Parvularculaceae bacterium
GTTGCAATCGCCGGAGTGCCGCAGGCCATCGCCTCGAGTAGAACATTTGGCCAGCCCTCGCGCGAGGAGGCGAGGACCAATGCATCAGCCGCGCTATAGATCTCGCGCAATTTATCATGGGGCACGGATCCGAGAAACCTCACGCGATTTGCAACGCCGTGGGTTTTTGCCAACGCCTTTAACAGTGCTTCATCGGGGCCAGAGCCGGCTATGAGCAATGTTTTATCCGGCAATTGCGCCAGTGCTTCGATGATCAATCCATGGCCTTTGCGTTCAACCAGATGGCCGACGGAAACGATTACATCGCCAGAAAGTCCAAGCGAGGTTCTGATCGGCCCTCGGTCTACTGGCTGAAACAATTCAAGGTCGACGCCATTGCGAAGGACGGTGATTTTTTGCGCCTCGGCACCAAGATTGACCATCTCGTCTTTTAAAGCCTTGCACACCGTAATTGATGCAGCCGCCTGATCAGCCGCGTTGAGGATCATTTGTTTTTGAGTTTCATATTGGGGGATCCGATTGATGTCGGTGCCCCGCGCTGTCACGACAAAGGGAATGTTGAACTCTTGCGCGACCTGCGCTGCGGCGACCCCGTCGGGGTAGTAATAATGAACATCGATGAGGTCTGGGGTGTAACCAGATGCCTGCAAGCGACGCAATTCCTTGGCAAAGCATTTTGCCAAGGCGGCGGTTGCCCGCATGCCCATTTTTGGCAGGACCATGAAGCGCGGATGCGACACCTCCAGGCCATGGCGAATTTCTTGTTTGGGGGTGCGGGCAAAATCGGCCTTTTCGCCAAATCGCTTGGCGTCAAATGGGAACCACGGCACTGGGGCGACGACTTTGACCTCGAGGTCGCTGCCTTCGGCTTTGGCTTTGGCGATCACGTGGCGCAGGCGGTTTTCGACAAACACACCATGAGATGGCCGTGCCGCGCTGGGGTACAGTGTTGTGAACACCAAAACTCGCATGTTGTTAATCGCCCTAATCTCGTACTGGCCGGGTTTATGCTTGAATATTGGGATCGTTGCAATCGTGTTGCCAGTTAAGGCCAATATCGGGGTTGAAAAAAAGCACCCTCGATTTTTAGGATTAATCATAATAATGACAGAAATACTCAGTCCTGCCCCGTTAAAGATTGCGGCCGATGCCTTTGCTGGGTCGCTGGTGCAAAGCCGTCAGGGTTGGTTCGATTTGGTGCAACCATGCTTGGCTAAAGAGGCCAAAGGCGAGAGGCGCCTTATTCGACTTGGGCAACATGTTTGGCCGATTTGGATTAAGGATGATGGTCAAGCCACCGGAGTGGCAAATTGTTATACGGATATATTTTTGCCGATTGAGCTTCCGCAGCCAGAGGCGCAATTGCCCAGCGGCAATTTTTCGGTGCTGCAGCTCGAAGCTTGTCCAGGCGATCAGGCCTTTGAAGATCTGGTGAGCGATCTTTCAAATTCTGGTTACCTGACTGAGAAATACCACCATTTTGGAAATTGGGCCCTCAAGAATAATCAAAACTTCACGCCATATTGGGACCAACGCTCCTCGCGGCTGCGGAATACTGTGAAGCGGGCGCAAGCCAAACTAATGAACCAGAATGCCCACTTCGTACACTTTACGAAGGCGCAAGATATCGCGGCGGCTCAGTTGGCTTACGCAATGGTCGCACAAGCTGGTTGGCAACCAGCAGAACCTTATCCAGAGTTTATCCCTGCCCTGATCAATTGGTGTTTGGGGAATCAATGTGGTCATGTGGTTGCGATTAAGCTTGGCGATCGGGTGATAGCGGCGCAAATCTGGCTCACTGGTGGCGGCCGGGCAACCTTGTTCAAATTGACCTATGATCCGACATTCTCGGCGCTTTCCCCTGGCAGTGTTTTGACCCACGCTGCTCTTCAATCCCTATTTGAGACGCCTTGTGAGGTTGAAATCGATTTTGGTCGCGGCGACGATGCGTATAAAAAGGAATGGATGGATCATCGGCAACAACGCTGGGGTGTATTGGCTTGTGATCTGAAAACCTCAAAGGGTATGAAGGCGGCGGCGCTACAAGTTTTGCCGAGCCGCCTCAAGCGCCTAGTTGTCTCAAATGTCGTGTAAAAGGGGCGTCGTCTTGATGAAATTAATCTACGCAATAGACCGACATCGCTCTTGCATGGCATTGAGAGTGCATATATCAGACAGTTGCATTCGTACTATGTAAAGTGTACGAATTGGCTTGTATTTACATTTGGGGAGAACGGTTGTGGTTGGGGCCTCATACCTTACACTTGGACATTTTTTGGCAACCCAAGCTCTTTTGGCGCTGGGACTGCTTGTCTATTATTGGACTTTGAAGCGGCCTGCACGAGCGGCGGCCCTATACGCCATGCCGAAACGGCGCGGTTTGTGGGAGACGAAGGTTGGCCGTAAATGGCTTTCGTATTTTTTGCCAAATGATGCTGCACCCGAACATGTATCTGGGCAGATTGACTTGGACACTTTCCAAAAGGGTCAGCTTTCTGACAGTCCGGTTGTGCGCGGAGATGCGCTTATTCTTGGCGCCAAGCGGTTGTTGGATGTAATCTGCAGTTTGGCCCTGCTGGCATTCATGCTGCCTTTGTTAATCATCACCTCCATCGTGATTAGGGTCGATAGTCCTGGACCGGTCTTTTACAAGCAGTCACGGGTCGGCAAGAACGGCAAGCTGTTTAACGTGATCAAGTTTAGATCGATGCGACTGGATGCTGAAAAGACCGGCGCTCAATGGGCGACGAAGAGTGACCCTCGGGTCACGCGGGTTGGTCGGTTCATTCGTAAAACTCGGATTGACGAAATACCGCAGGCTTGGAATGTGCTGATTGGGGAAATGAGTTTCGTCGGGCCGCGCCCCGAACGTCCTGAATTCACCAGAAAACTGGACCAGCAAATCCCATTTTATAACGACCGCCACTTGGTCAAGCCTGGTTTAACCGGGTGGGCGCAAGTGAATTACCCCTATGGGGCCTCGGTTGAAGATGCGTTTGAAAAGCAACGCCTTGACTTATATTACATGAAGAACTTTTCCTTACTGCTTGATTTGTTTATCATAATCCGCACACTCAGAGTGGCGGTTAAGGGTGTGGGAAGTCGCTAGCCTGATCTGGGCCAGCAAATTCTAACCTTCCCTGTTTTGGCCCTTTTTCGGCACGGGCTGTGCTATATATCTGATAACTCAGCAATATTAGGCTCTTAACCGGGAGTCGGGAAAGTAATGGTTACAAGTAATATGCGTTTTTTACCAATCAGATCATGGGTTGTTGCCGCGACTGCTAGTCTCACATTGATGGCAGTGGTGCCGGTCCTCATTGGGGCCCAAGCAGCGGCGTCGCCTGCCAAAGCAGAAAAGTTCATGAGCGATGGCGACATTAGATTTGACCGCAAAGACTTTCGCGGCGCTCTCATCCAATTTGAAAATGCCAACCGGGAAGACCCAAAAAATACCCGCGCCCTATTTCGCATGGGGGAAACCCTGATTGAATTACAAGACTATAAGCGCGCAGAAACGATGCTGGCTTTGGTGCAAAAGAAAACGCCAACGTTGCTTTCCCAACGCAAGCTCGCCGAAGCAATCTATTTTCAGCGACGCCTTGATGATGCGCTAAAGGTGCTCAACAGCCTCTCAGAAGATCCGTTAGACCGGTCGCTTATGTCGATCATCCGGGCCGACCGGATGCTCAATAGTGGATCTTACGAGGAGGCCCTCAAGGAGGCTGGCAAAGCGGTCCGTATTGCTGACTATGCCGATCTTGCGCGCCTTGTTCAGGCTAAGGCATTATATGGCCTGGGGGACGTCGCACAATCGCAAGTTATGCTGGATCGTGTCTTGAGTAGGAACGGACGCTCATTTCAGGCGATTTTGCTAAAGTCCCGTATCGCACTGAAAAGCGGAGATTTTAGCCGAGCTATTGCGACAGCTCAGATCATTCTGGCAACTAATGCCGGCAATGTGAGCGCTGGGTCAATCGTTGTAGAGGCTCATATTAAAGCCGGCAATTTTTCCGCCGCGAAAAAAGCAATAGCTGCTTTACGGCCCACCGTGAAACATGATCCGCGGCCGAATTATTTACGGGTGCTACTCGCATTGGCGCAAGGAGATACCAAAACGGCCAGTCTTTATGCTGCCGAAATATCAGAATGGTTGCGCGGCTTGCCTTATGGTCCCGCCTTGATAGCAAGATTACATTACGAGAATAAGAACTATGTACGAGCTGAAAAAGTATTGCGAGATTATCTCATCGGCCAGCCAAGAGATATTGAGGCTCGGATATTGTTGGCGCGCACATATTATGTCCAGGATCGTTTTGAACCTTTAACAGAATTGCTCGCGGCCTCGCTCCTTGTCAGCGACAAAGATCCGACCTTGCTGCAAATTAAAGCCGACATGCTGGTCAAGCAACGCAAGCATAATGAGGCAATGGAAATCTATCACCAGCTTGCTCTGGGGGGCGGCCAAGCGGGCGCAACAGCACGGGTGACGCTATCGCTTGCCGGACTGGGTGAAGGCGAGGCCGGGGCCGGTCAATTAGATGACAGTGGTTTTGCGGCTAATACGATGTCGATGATGGCCGCGTTGACCAGTGGGAACAGTTCTGCGGCCATAAGAGCAGGCGAGCAGGCTGTCGCGGGGGATACAAAAAGCCCGCTTGCGTATAATTTACTCGCAGGCGCTTATATTCAGGCTGCTGATGAAGCCAACGCCCGAAAAGCTCTTGGTAAAGCCCTTGAAATTGACCCAGGTTATGTCGCGGCGATTGTCAATTTGGCCCGGCTGGATATGCGCAACGGTGAAGCAGGGGCGCTGGAAAAGCGCCTGAAAGAAGCGGCTCGTAAAGTCGGTGACACACGCTATTTAGATTTACAACTGATTGACCTTTATA
>JAZGEB010000356.1:0-6796 GCA_036478515.1 Parvularculaceae bacterium
ATACCAGTGGCGAACTTGAAATCGTCTTGGTACTGGATAACACCGGGTCGATGAAAGGCCAAAAGCTGATTGATTTAAAATCCGCTGCACAAACCATGGTCGACACGCTGCTGTTGCCAGGCCGCGACAATGTTCGCATTTCTGTTGTGCCCTTTTCTGAATATGTCAACGTCGGCGTACCAAACAGAAATAAGCCTTGGATCGATGTGTTAGACGATTACACAACAACAAATAGTGGCTGTGTCGACACATATCCAAACAAGACCTATTCTAATTGCACAATACAGACACAAAGTTGCACATCTGATGGTAACTCTTCTTCTTGCGATAATAATGTCTGCGACACCGACAATGGCACCGCCGTGCAAGTTTGCAATCAGATCATCACCCATAATTGGGCAGGCTGTGTTGGCTCACGAGACGATCCGGATGATCAACTTGATGACAACTATACCACGAAAATTCCCGGTTTGTTTCATGTCACCTGCCCAAGCACGATCACCCCATTGAGCAACAACAAAAGTGATGTTACAGACGCAATAGATAATCTTGTTGCTACCGGGAACACATATATTCCAACCGGACTAGCCTGGGGTTGGCGGGCTTTGAGCGAAGCGGCACCGTTTGATCAGGGTAAATCAATGACAGATCTCCTCGCGAACAAAGGTGAAAAAGTTTTAATCTTGATGACAGACGGCGAGAACACACTCTCTGCGTCCTATCCATTGCATGATGGTACCGATGAAACGCAGTCAGATGATTTGACCCAAGAACTTTGCACAAACATCAAAGATGACCAGATTAAAATTTACACAATCGCTTTCCAGGTAACGGATTCATCGACAAAGACAATGCTCGAAACTTGCGCCAGCGAAGTCGAATACTACTCCGATCCGACCACTGCAATGCAGTTGACCGAAACCTTCAAAGGCATTGCCAACAAATATTCGCCGATCTGGTTCTCACGCTAGACGCCGCTTTCACACCATATTTTTGCCCTTTTGTTATCCGCTCATGGCGACTTAACAAAAGGGTAGACCCATGAAAAATTTCGGATTATTTGCCGTCGCATTGACGCTGGTCTTGGCCGCTTGCACTGGTCAAGATCAATCTATTGTTGTGTCGCAGAGCAGGTCTATGGCCAAGATGCAAATGACTGTCGCGCCTCTAGCTGAACAGCAAGATGAGCAATATCTAAAAGTCGACCCCAACCCGGTCAAGCAGGTGAGCCAAGCGCCGGTGTCTACTTTTTCAGCCGATGTCGATACCACCTCCTACGCGGTGATGCGGCGCTATCTGCAACGCGATAACGCGCTGCCCCCCTCGGCATCAGTACGGGTTGAGGAAATGGTCAATTATTTTGATTATGATTACCCCGCCGCTGCCAGCGCTGATCAACCGTTCAAGCCGACGGTTTGGGTCACTCCCTCGCCGTGGCGGGACGGCGCGCAGCTGATGCATATCGGCATCAAGGGGTATGATCTGCAACCAGAGCATACCCCAGCCGTAAATTTCGTTTTTCTGCTTGATGTCTCAGGATCGATGAAAGCAGCCAACAAACTGCCCTTGATAAAAAAATCTATCAAACTGATGCTAAAACAGATGGGTCCGGATGATACTGTTTCTATCGTCGTCTATGCCGGTGCTGCAGGCACCGTGTTGGAGCCAACCAATGCAACTAAAATCCGCAAAATCAACAAAGCGCTTAACGCCTTGTCAGCAGGCGGATCAACCGCAGGCGGCGAAGGCATAGAGCTTGCTTATTCATTGGCCGAAGAAAATTTCGAACCGGAAAAAATCAACCGGATCATTCTGGCGACTGATGGTGATTTTAATGTCGGCATCCATGATCCTGACCAACTCGAAGACCTGATCGTCTCTAAGCGCGACAAAGGTATTTACCTCACAGTCCTCGGCGTTGGTGATGGCAATTATAATGATGTGATTGCGCAAACTCTGGCGCAAAAAGGCAATGGCATTGCTGCTTATATCGATAAACTTGATGAAGCGCGAAAAGTCTTGGTCCGAGATTTCCGCTCGACCGTATTTCCAATTGCAAATGACGTGAAATTCCAAGTTGAGTTCAACCCGGCAGTGGTCGCAGAATATCGACTGATCGGCTATGAAACCCGGCTGTTGCGCGAAGAAGATTTCAATAATGACGCGGTTGATGCAGGCGATACCGGGTCGGGCCACACGGTGACGGCGATTTATGAAATTGTCACCGTCGGTTCAAAAGCAAGACAAATTGACCCCTCGCGCTATGCCGACACCCTCCCGCCAAACAAAACCCAAGACGAGTTCGCCTTTGTCAAACTGCGCTACAAAGTTCCCGGCAGCGACACCAGCGAGCTGATCACCTATCCAGTGCGGGTCGCCGATGCTTTTCAATCCCTCGAAGACGCGCCCAAAGATGCTAGATTTGCCGCCGCTGTCGCTGCCTTTGGCCAAAAGATGCAACGGGCTGAGTTTACCAAGGCGATGTCTTACAAGGATATCATCGCGCTGGCCGACGCAACCAAAGGCAGCGACACTTATGGAACGCGCAGCGAATTTGTCCAATTGGTCAGATCAGCAGCGGCGCTTTAGGGGCATCAGATCGAGGTCATCCCGGGGCGGGCCCGGGATGACCTCAACGGCGCCAGGGCAAAGGGGAAGACAAGGCCTGATTTTTCGTGTTAGGCTATCACAGAAGACACGTAACCCAGGGGTAGAAGAATGCTATTTCGTCTTGTTTTTATTGGTATATTATCCGCCAGCCTGACTGGCTGCATCACCTATGTGACAGAAAATGGCCCCAAAGATGCGCCCCGGGTCTCCGTTCAATATGACCCTTATGACTACCAAATGGTCGATTTGCAGGATGCGGCCAACGCACAATGTGAAGCCAAGGGGTTCAGATATGGCGAGCGCGTAGACAACTCAGTCAACACCCAAGCTGTGCGGTGGTCGCATATGTATTTTGACTGTCTTGGCCGGCCGGTTAAGTGATTTTCGGGATTTCTGACGCCCGGTCCTCGTCCAAATAAGCCGCCGCTTTGACCTTAGTGCTACCCGGCTTCAAGTCGAGCAATAGTGGGTTGCCGGTCGGGATTTCGACCCCGACAATATCCTTGTCAGAGACATCCAGCAGCAATTTCACCAGCGCCCGCAGAGAATTGCCATGGGCGGCAATGATCAGATTCTCACCGGCACAAAGCCGCGGCGCAAGGACATTTTCCCAATAGGGCTCGACCCGCTCCAAAGTCAGCTTCAAGCTCTCCGCCTTCGGCACCTCAATGCCCGCATAGCGTCGATCGGCGAGGCTCGGAAACTCAGAACTATCTTCGAGCAATGGCGGCGGTGTATCATAGGACCGGCGCCAGATTTTCACTTGCGCGTCGCCATGAATTTTGGCGGTTTCGGCTTTGTTGAGGCCGGTCAGTCCGCCATAATGGCGCTCATTCAAGCGGTAATCCTTGGTCACCGGCATCCAGGTCTCGCCCATTTCTTCTTGCGCCAGATTGAGGGTGATGATCGCCCGCGAAATCACCGATGTATAAGCATGGACAAATTCGGCCCCACACTCTTTTAACAAGGTCCCCGCTTTTGCCGCTTCCGCGCGGCCCTGTTCTGTTAGCGGTATATCAACCCAGCCGGTAAATCGATTTTGCAAATTCCATTCGCTCTGGCCGTGGCGCAGTAAGGCAAGTTTGGTCATAATCTGGTCTCTTGGTTACCGAATTTCTAGTCTGACATTGTGTACGCATCTCTCTCACAAATAGCAAAGCGGCGGTGTTTTACGATTTGCAAAGAGAGGACGCTCCCCGGCGTAGGCCGGAGGCGATGAACCGTGCCTTGTTACTGTCATAAATAGCGCTTAGGGCGCCCACCCACTCTTAAAAATTGCGATCAAAGCACTTGCATTTGGCGAATTTTGAGCGCTAGCTCAACCAAGGAATAATGAGCTATTCGTGATCACCTGGATGGACTGACATATGCCCGAAATTAGACATGTCGAGGAAACAATTCACTGCCGCTCGACAACCCCCGGTAAGCAAGGCAGCGATATTGCCAAATCGAAGTTTGATCTGATCCACAAAACTCTGGTCGATATTTTATCCAAAGCCGGCCCCGAGGGTGTCCCTTCGCGCGACATGACCGAAGAGATTAATCAACGCCTGACCATTTCCGATAAAGCCAGCATCGGCTCGGTGATGTGGTATTTTATGGCGGTGAAGCAAGAGATGGAAATGCGCGGCGAGATTGCGGATGTTCCGCTAAAGGTTCCCGAACGTATTAAATTGGTGACCTAACCACCAGTCACTACCCTCCCCGTCAGAATCTTGATCTTGGTTTCATTGAAAATTTGCTGGAGCAAACGCAGCGATGGAACAGCTTATACAATTACAAAGCCCGCTACTACGATCCAGAAGAAGGCCGTTTCCTCCAAACCGACCCCATCGGCTACGCCGACCAAATGAACCTCTACGGCTATGTCGGCGGTGATCCAGTTAATTATTTTGATCCGACAGGAAAGGTAAGAGAGTGGGCTGAGGGAGTAAATTTCTGGTGGACTGACCGAACGTATAATGGACAAACTGCCAAAGAAGCTTGTTATGCTAGTTTTGGTGCCGATGGCTGCAGATTGCAGCGCGATAAGAACAGAAATCTTTATGCATGGACCGAGGATATTGGCCGCGGTCGTATGCGCGTTACTGATCCGACTGAACGCGAGATCGTAGAAAAAGGCGGAGATGCAGCTGTTCTAGCTGCTGAGGCGGCAGCAGGTCGGCCAGGAGCAAGTTTATTACTCAAATCATTTGGAGGTTACAAAATAGTAGCAAGTGCAGCGCGAAAAATAAAACGCTTAGCAAAAAAGTTCAAAATGTCGCCGAGAAAAATCATAGAATACACGTTGAAGGGGAGAAAGTATTCTGATAGAAAAACTGGGAATTTTAACTTCTTCCGATCCCGCCCGGATGGAAAGTCTGGTTATCTACGCATAACGGTTTCTCCGGATGGAAAAAGGATAATATCTGCAGGCGTTGTTAGAGCTCGAGGTGTAGAAAGTGGAATAAGACGTGGAAGATTCACCTTACAGTAAATTATGATGTCAAACTTGAAAAAATACATAGATTTAATTGAGCGCGTTTCTAAAGGTGATATACTCCCTAGAGAATTCGAAATAGATTTTTATCATCCATATATGGATGATAAAAATGCAGATAGATACGATGAGAATTACCAAGATTTTTTTGATTTAATTTGCGAAAAATTGGACACTACATCCACCAAGATAGATATTGAGTCAAGAGAATATGGATGGATCACATACGAAGAATTTCTTGACTGGTTGATAGAACAATATACGATTTTTCAGAAATATCGTAATAAACAGTGACCTGATACCCACGTCTCCTCCATTTTTCGGTAGAGTCTTTTGATTGTTTTAGTAATCATCCCCGAAATTAGGGGTTTGAAAACTAGACTTTTCCGGCTTTGATAAAGTACGGAGACGACCATGAAGAAAAAGAGATTTACCGACACGCAGATCCTATTGATCCTGAAGCAGGGCGAAGGCGGTGTACCTGTTGACCTGCACCCTTAAAACTCACCCACATTTATGTGGAATATGTTTCCAGCTCGCAGAGAGCGTTAACCTGCGGAACAGTTTACTCCCTTCAATGAATGCTACAACTTTAAATGGGTACTCACGTCGACCTGTTAGTCTGAGGACGGATGTTACTTTATAGGGCGTGCTATTAGGCGTGCCTGTTGGCGTAGCGGTTATCAGAAGGGTTAAACGGTCGCCGGGAGCATAGGATTTGTTGCCCTTGATTGCGTGGGTTTTGGTCTGCCGACCGCCGATGATTGTCAGGGATGGGTTGATGCAGGCAAACATTTCGTCTGTCATCGAGCGTATATTATTTAATTCATCAACACTGGCAAAGGCGCGATTGGCGGGCGGCGGTTTGTCAACGGCCCCGGCATAATCGCGTTTTTCTGCGCCATTGACCCGTGCCAAATCATCCGTATCACGCCAATCCAGGGTTTCAGCAGCGAGCCTATCGGCTAAACCTGGTTACGAGCACTACGAAAAGTTGGGTATACATCATCGAATACGCGCGATTAAATTATTCACCTCTGAATAAAGCCGGCGCGGCATCTGCATTTCCATGAAATGCGTGCCACCTGGAATATGATTGTAAACAACGTCCTGATCCGGTCTGAATTTCGCCATCAGATGCTTGGCATTCTGGCGTGAAACCAGATGGTCGACATTGCCATGCAAAACTGTAACGGGCACGGATAATTTTCCCAGCCGATCAAACACATCATCGAGCTGAGGCCGTCGATTAGCGATTTCCTGGCGCGCCGTTTTGAGATATTTTGGCAGTAGATGATGAATACCCGGTATATCACTAAGCGGTAACGCGCCGCGCACAAGGGCCCGTGGCTCGGTAATCAGACCTGCCACGGACATCACACCGCTGACATAATCCGGAAAGGTCAAGCCCGCCTTCAAAGCCAGTTCGGCGCCGTAGCTAATGCCAAGGGTGATGGTTTTTTTGCCGTCATTGGTTTCGATCAAAGGTCGTAACGCCTCAACCTGATCATCAAAATCAAACACCGGTTCATGACCACGACTATAACCGGGGCGAATAATCGCAATCACTTCCAACTCATCGGGCGCAGATGCCATCATCCGGCGCAGCGTATATTTGCGGCTCGGGCTGCCCGGAATAATCAGCAGGCGATGGGGCCCAGATCCGGGTTTGCGAAATCCTTCAACCGGCAACCCGCCATGGATCGG
>JAZGEB010000357.1:0-3467 GCA_036478515.1 Parvularculaceae bacterium
CATCGCCCGCTTCATCACCCCCAACATGGCTGGTTGCTCGAACCGAACCGGAATGTGATCGAATAGATAATCAACAGAATTGACACTTGCCCCGCGCCACAAATCCCGCGACAGCGCCCCGGTCTCACTCGACAAGGTGCCAAGGGCAAAACTGTCTTCGCCAAAGCTTTCAGTTTCAACCGCGACAGGGGGCTGATATCCGGTCTGAGTGTGGGCTGACCCAAGGAAACCAACGGACACAACACTAGCCATAAGGCCCGCAACGGCCCCTAATACGCGACGCTTATTGTTCATTTAGCTCGATCTCCTGTTCGACAAGCTCGGTCTCTGGCATCCGCCGATCCCCCATTATATAAAGCACAATGATGGCCAATATTAAGAGGATGAACAAAAAACTGTAGAAACGCATCTGGCGGGCTTTCTAAGATTGGTAAGTCGCGAGCTTACGGGATTTCGGTGCTGCCAGCTACCCCACTAATAAGGCAAAGATCAGCCCCTAAGAAATGAACGTGGGAATAGTCCGCACTGGCCTTGGGGATCAGTTTCGGCTAGGAAATTGACCCTATGTCCCGCGGATCGACCAATCTTCAAAAGCCAGCTCTGCCCAACAAGACAATTGTGCTTGTCGGGCTCATGGGCGCTGGCAAGTCCACCGTCGGGCGACGCTTGGCCCGCCAAATCGGTCGCCGGTTTAAGGATGCCGATGATGAGATCGAAAAAGCCTCGGCGATGAAAATCTCTGACTATTTTTCAACCTATGGCGAACCAGCGTTTCGCGACGGCGAAGCCCGTGTGATCGAGCGCTTACTGGATGGCCCGCCAATTGTGCTGGCCACCGGCGGCGGTGCATTTATCACCAAAGCAACCCGAACATTGATCCAGGACAATGCTATTTCAATCTGGTTGAAAGCAGATCTCGACGTTCTCGTGCAGCGAACCGCAAGACGAAATATCCGACCACTGCTGCGCGCCGGCAATCCGCGTGACATCCTCGAAAAATTACTCGATGAGCGCGGACCGATTTATGCCAAAGCGCATCTGACAGTTGAAAGTAGTGACATGCCCCATGCAGCAACCGTCGAGCGCATTATCGACGGGCTCAAAAATTATCAGGACACGTCATGACAGCGACGCCAGAAAAAATTACCGTCAAACTTGGGGGCCGCTCTTACGACATCCTCATTGGCCAAGGCCTGCTGGCTAATATTGGAACCGTTCTGACCCCATTATTGACCCGGCCCAAAGTCGTGATCGTGACCGATGACAATCTTGCCAAGCTACATCTGGCAACGCTCTATGATGGGCTCGACCACAGCGCCATTAGCCATGACACCATCATCTTACCCGCTGGTGAGAAAACCAAAAACTTTGCCCAACTCGAAACCCTGCTTGATCAATTGATCGGCTTGGAAGTTGATCGGGCGGATATGATCCTCGGATTTGGCGGTGGTGTGATTGGCGACATAACCGGTTTTGCCGCTGCGATCTTGCGGCGCGGCTGTCGCTTTATCCAAATCCCGACCACATTATTGGCCCAGGTCGATAGCTCTGTCGGCGGCAAAACTGCGATCAATGCAACGGCTGGAAAAAATCTCATTGGCGCATTCCATCAACCCTCTTTGGTCATCGCCGATATTGACTTGCTCGACACTTTGCCAAAACGCGAATTGCTCGCGGGTTACGCTGAGGTCGTCAAATATGGTCTGATTGGGGATGCTGAATTCTTCGGCTGGCTTGATCAAAATGGTGCTCAACTCATGGCCGGGGATAAGTCCTTGCGCACCCAAGCCGTGTCCCATTCATGCGCGGCCAAAGCCGACATCGTCGCCGAAGATGAAACCGAAACCGGACGTCGGGCGCTGCTCAATTTTGGCCATACATTCGGCCATGCTTTGGAAGCTGCCACCGGCTTTAGCGACAAATTACTGCATGGCGAAGCCGTTGCGGTTGGCATGGCGATGGCATTTGATTTGTGTGCTGAAAATGGCACCTGCCCGGCCCAAGATGCGAGCCATGTACGATCCCATCTCGACACGATTGGGCTGCCCTCTAGCATCAGCCATATTGATGGCCTCGAGACCACGTCTGATTTTCTCCTCCGAGCCATGTATCAGGACAAAAAGACATCTGGCGGAAAATTGACCTTAATTCTACCCAACACCATTGGTGATGCTTATATTGCCAAAAATGTCGACGCCTCCCCTATTCTTGAATTTCTCAACCGGCACCTTGCCGCCCTCCACTAACCTATCAGGATCAAAACGCTGTGACCTTCACCATACTGATCATCATATTTTTATTGATGCTCTCCGGGTTTTTCTCAGGCTCTGAAACCGCCCTCACCGCCGCATCAGAAGCCCGAATGCGAACATTGGAAGACCAAGGCGACAACGGTGCGCGCCGGGTCTCTTCTTTGATCGCAAACAAAGAACGGTTAATCGGGGCCATTTTGCTCGGCAATAATCTGGTCAATATTCTCGCATCCGCTTTGGCAACCTCGTTAATCACCAAGCTTGTTCCCGGAAATTATGGCATCGCCGCGGCCACCGCGATCATGACAATATTGGTTCTGGTTTTTTCAGAAGTATTGCCCAAAACAGCCGCTATCGCCCGGCCTGAAAAATTCGCCATCTTTGTCGCCCCGGTGATGACATGGGTCGTGCGCTTTCTCGCACCGGTGACCGGTGTGGTGCAATTTATCGTCCGCAATACGTTACGAATTTTTGGCCTTGATGTGTCGCAAAAAAGTAATGTCTTGTCAGCAACCGATGAATTACGCGGCGCGATTGATTTGCACCATGAAGGTGGCCGAGTCGATAAGGATACCAGAGACGTGATCCGCGGCGCGCTGGAATTAGATGAAATTCGCATTGAAGAGATCATGGTGCACCGTAAATCGATGAAAATGATCGATATCTCAAAACCAGCGCGCGAAGTTATCGAAGAAGTCCTCGATAGTCGGTTCACCCGCATACCCCTCTGGCGCGGTAATGCTGATAATGTGGTTGGCATCCTTCACGCCAAAGATTTATTGCGCGCTTTATGGGAGGCGGGGAATAATCCTGCCAATCTCAGCCTTTCCCGGATCGCGCGCAAACCCTATTACATTCCCGAGACCACCAGCTTGCAAGAGCAATTAGATGAGTTTCAACTCAACCAACTCCACTTTGCCTTAGTCGTAGATGAATATGGCGCGTTGCAAGGCTTGGTCACCTTGGAAGATATTCTCGAAGAAGTTGTCGGCGAAATCGAAGATGAACATGATGCGCCGGTGCAAGGGGTTCGCACCCAAAGCGATGGGTCGATCCATGTTGATGGTGATGTCACGATCCGCGACCTCAATCGCGCTCAGGACTGGCAGCTCCCCGATGAAGAAGCGGTAACCATTGCCGGGCTGATCATTCACGAAAGTCAGCAGATCCCGGAAGTCGAGCAGAAATTCTCGTTTCATGGCTACCGGTTTAAAA
>JAZGEB010000358.1:0-5099 GCA_036478515.1 Parvularculaceae bacterium
AATATCGCTTGCGCTATCAGCAACTTCTGGCCTTGCCGTTTCAACTGATCGCGGTCATTCTGATCGCCGCTGGGTTTACTTTGCGACCGATCCGCAGCGGCGGCACGGGCGTCTTGGTGGTCTCCGGGATTGCCTGTGGTTTCCTGATTTTCCTGCTCCAAGAACTCTCTGCGGGCATGGCCGAAGCGCGCACCACCCCGGTATTGCTGGCCGCTTGGGGCCCAACCGCCTTGGCGCTGATTTTGGGCCTGACAATTTTGGTCTATCGCGAAGATGGCTAATGGTGACCAAGGAGGACTAGTTAATGAAAGACCCGACCGAGCCGATCCGCCTCAAGGCGAGCCAATATCCGGATGTCGATGAAGGCACCGCCTGCACCCAAAGCTCGTTCAAAACTGGCGGTAAATCCTTCCTCTTTATTGGCGAACAAGGGGGCCGCTACAAAGCGATGTTTAAACTCAACGCGTGTAAACCCGAGGCCGCAAAACTGGCTAAAAAAGAGCCCGATAATTACCAAGCAGGAACCGGCGCTTGGGTCACCGCCCGGTTTTGTGCCGATCACCCAATACCCAAGGCCGTATGGCGCAAATGGCTCGATGAGAGTTATCAGCTCAGCCGACCCTCTCCAGCCAAAAAAGCCGCTTCTCGAACCCGAGCAAAACCGACATAAAGGCCAGCCCTATCCCGACCCTTCTGTTGTTTACACAAGGCCCGCTACAGGCCTAAAGTAAGCTCTTACACCCGATTTTTGAGAGCCACCCGCCCTTGAGATCGACCCGGCCTAATTTTTACGAGACCTATTTAGTATGCGTCAGCCAAGCCCGAGCAAGAAAGCGACTGGATTGGTCGCCACTTTGCTGGCGGGCAGCAGCTTGGCCACCGTCGGGGCTGAGCCAGCGCTCAGATTTAACCCGGCCTCCCCCAACCCGACCATTGCTACCTTAGCAGCGGTATTTCAGGCGGTCACAGCTTCGGAGCAAGACGAGGTCTTGTTTGAGGCTGATAGTGTGGTCCGCGATACCAACACTCAGAAAATCATCGCGACCGGCAATGTAAAAGCCTATTTCGGCAAGCAATTGCTCGAAGCTGAATTAGTTGAATATGACCAAGAGGCCGATATCGTTGTTGCCAAGGGCAATGTCTCGATCACCGACGCCGAGGGACAGATTTTCTATGCCGATGGGGTCGAGCTATCCGGCGACTTATCTGATGGCATTGCGACCAATTTCTCATCTCTTCTGGCTGACAATTCACGCCTGGCCGGGACCACGGTGCTGAAGCGCAATAATGGCAATAATCAACTCAATCGCGCGGTCTATACCGGTTGCGAAGTATGCAAAGAAAGTTCCCTGACCGGGCAGACCGCCCCGACCTGGCAGATTAAAGCTCAACAAATCCGCCAGGATAAATCAACTAACACGATTGCGTTCCAAAATGCTTGGGTCGAAGTGTTCGGCGCGCCGGTGTTTTACACGCCCTATCTGCGCCTGCCCGACCCCACCGTCGATCGGCAATCAGGCCTGCTGCGGCCGAAAATTGGCCAATCAACCCGGCTCGGTTTTGTTACCGAAGTGCCTTATTATTTAGTCATTTCCGACTATCAAGACCTGACATTCTCGCCAAAATTCATGTCGGATCGCGGCACTCTTATACAGGGCGAGCATCGGCTCAAAACTGATGGCGGCGGCTTTGTCACGCAATTGGGCATCATTACCGCCAATGAAGGCACAGAAAATGTTGATGGTCGGGACTTCAATGTCCCGGGCACGCGGTTTCATCTATTCGCCAAGGGGGAGCAGCGCCTGCGCCAAAATTGGCGGCTGAATTATGACCTCGATCTGATCTCCGATAAACTTTATTTACGTAGCCTTGATGTTGAACCAGAAGGCGATCTGCAAGACCCGGTTGGCTTGTATCGCCCAGACCGCCTGCGCTCAAATATCGAAATGTTCCGCCGTACGGCGTCGAGCTTTCTGTCGATTGAAGGCTTAGGATTTCAGACCCTGCGGGTGAATGAAAGCAATGATTACACCGCTCAAGCGCTGCCCCGGATCAGCTATGAGAGTGTTCATGGCACGCCGATGATTGGCGGGCGCACCACATTGTCTTCCAACTTCCTGCATTTGCGCCGCCCCGAAGGATTGTCGACTTCCAGAGCGAGCATCGGCGCGACATGGGACCGTAATTACACCACCCAACAAGGCCACCGCATCACTTTATTTGGTGATGTCCGGGCCGACGCCTATCATTATCAAGACATCGCCAAAGGCACCGAAAGCTGCAATAGCGACCTGTTCCCCAATGTCGCGGATTTCAATACCTGCGCCGCCTTCCTGCCCGGCGGGGGCACCAAAGACAGCAAGACCAGCACGCGGATTTTACCAACCCTTGGCGCGGAATGGTCGTTTCCGCTCGCCAAACAGACCGAGAATGCGACCTACATCATCGAGCCCAAAGTGCAACTTGTGGTCAGCCCCAATAATGATTTTGGCACTGATTTTCTCGATGAAGACAGTCAGTTTTTTGAATTTGATACAACCTCCCTATTCGACTGGAAGAAGTCATCGGGCATGGATTTGTGGGAAGATGGCCAGCGCGCCAATGTCGGCATCGCCAGCACCGTCCGCTGGGAAAATGGCGTCACCATCAAGACCAGCCTCGGGCAACAATTTCGCACTGACGAAAGCAGCATCTTCGATCCCCTCTCGGGACTGAGCCGCAAAACTTCCGACTATGTTGGTGCCTTTGATGTCAGTATTGGCCATAATTTTTCAATCGAAAACCGCTTCCGCTATGACCAGAAAGCCGACATTGCCCGGCGCATTGAAACCCGGCTC
Organism: Parvularculaceae bacterium; assembly: GCA_036478515.1. Taxonomy (GTDB): domain Bacteria; phylum Pseudomonadota; class Alphaproteobacteria; order Caulobacterales; family Parvularculaceae; genus CALLVA01. The sequence goes on from JAZGEB010000358.1 coordinate 2,838, forward strand.
AACGGCCGCGCCGGACCGTTTCGCGGGTTTGCGGCCTATCTCAAATTAGATGAGCGCGAGACCCTGACCGACACGCTGGTGCCAAAAGAGTTTGCCAATCTCGGCCTGACTTACAACATCAATGAGAATTTTTTCGTCGCCACCAGCGCCCGGATCGACTTTAACTCGCCCAAAAGAGACGCGGCCAATATCGTCATCCCAAACCAATTTGAGACCCTAACCGTCGAGCAGCGCTACTCCATCGGCTATCAAGATGATTGCACCAGATTGTCAATCCTGTTTCGCGACGATAATACTAGTACATTCAATAATCATAATTCCGACCAACAAATCTCGGTCCAGCTCGAGCTTGGCAATTTTAGATAAAGGCTTCATCTGCCTCACGCGCCAAAGGCGCTCCGGCGGGGCGGCGCATAACCCGTCTTCCCGTCTTCCTGAACTTATGAAACACCTACCAACAAAAACCGTCATCCTGAATTTATTTCAGGATCTCTGGAGGCAAGCACCTAGCTCAACTTCATGAGATCCCGGCCTGCGCCGGGATGACGGTTTGCATTAATTCGGGCCAAGGTTACCTCGAAGGATTACGCTTTGTTTGGGAACGACTTACCCCCTCCACTTCGCTTGCGCTCAGCACCTCCCCCATAAAGAATGGGGGAGGAATTCTTCCCTTGAACAGTGCTGGTTAAGAGCTGCGACCGCAGCTCCGGGCGGTCAGCCCGCCCCTGCGGAGGCGCTCTTTCGCGCCGTGAGCTCAATAATGCCCCCTTACCAGATTGTCACGCGGGGCGGCTTGCATCTGCCCGTGTAATTCTTGTATTTTCGAGGACTTATTTTTGCTGACGGGGGGAGCCAGATCAGGTACATAACGCAATATGAATCACATTTTTTCCACCGCCCTTCGTTCCGGCGCCTTTGCGCTGTTTGGTCTTCTCACTCTTACCGGTGTCGCCTCGGCCCAGCCGCAAGCTGGTGAGGCTGTCGCAGCGACAGTTAATGACAACATGATCTCGACCTTTGATGTGCGCCAACGCGTGCGGTTGATGATGCTGACCTCTGGTGCACAAGTCACCCAAGAGCAATTGCCCCAACTCCAAAACCAAGCACTCAAGGATCTTGTCGAAGAGCAGCTCAAAAAAGGTGAAGCTGAAAAGCTCGAATTTAAAGTTAATCCCAAAGAGGTCGATCAAGAACTCGCGCGCATTGCAAGCGGCAGCAAGATCACCGTTCCCCAACTCGCCCAGCAACTGGCCCAACAAGGCATTGCGTTGGACACTTTACGGGACCAAATACTGACCAACATTACCTGGAAAAAACTCGTCGGCGCGCGCTACAGCTCTCGCGTCAATGTTACCGAAGGCGAGATTGAACAAGTTTTATCAAGGCTCAAAGAAGATAGCCGGATGGAACAATATCTGGTTTCCGAGATTTGTCTGCCGGTCCAAGATCCATCCAAAGTTGATGAACTGGTCAATGTTGGCATGCAGATGATTGGTCAAATGCGCCAAGGCGCGCCATTTCAAGCCTTCGCACAACAATTCTCCGCGTGCCCCTCTGCGGCCAATGGCGGCGATTTAGGCTGGGTCCGATCCGGTGAACTTGATCCGGAACTTGACCTGGTTTTATCAAAAATGACCAAAGGAGCCGTCAGCCGCCCGACCCCGTATGGCGAATATGTCTATCTCCTCGCCGTGCGCGAAAAGCGCGATGCCGCTGTGGCCGGAGAGCCAAGCTACCATGTCGCTTATGCCGGGGCAGATGTCTCGATTGGCGAAACCAAAGCCCGTGAGGGATTTGCGAAATTGAAAAAAGCCAATCCATGCGACTCCGAAGAATTAGCGGTTGATCTTGGTCCCGGTATTGGCTTTGCCCAATTGCCGCCGCTGCCCGAGCGCGCCATCGACCCCGCCTTTCATCCTGCCCTGCGCAGCATGGAGCGCGGTGATGTCTCCGATATGATCGAACATAATGGTCGCTATCATACTGTATTGATGTGTGAAAAAGACGAAGGCTTTGGCCTGCCAAGCCGCGCTCAGATTGAGGATCGATTATTCTCCCAAGAACTACAATTATTGTCGCGCCGTTATTTGCGTGACCTCGAGCGTAATGCCGCGGTTGAATATAAAATCAATGACACCGCCAAACCCACCACTGCCTCGCAAGGCTAGTTTTGGCCTTTACCACTTCTCATGACACCCCCCTGCCGCTAGCCCTAACCATGGGCGAGCCCGCCGGGGTCGGCACCGAGATCACCCTGCGCGC
>JAZGEB010000359.1:0-2219 GCA_036478515.1 Parvularculaceae bacterium
ATGACAAAGCCAAGACCGATCAAGACCGCAAGACCGATTAATATCAATAATTTCCTGATCATCACTTTAATCCCTTTTTCAAAACCCTATCAGGGGCGGGGTTGATTTGGCCAGAACCAATGTTTAGACGCATGCATCGCCCGCCCTTGCTTGGCCACGGACAACATGCGAACACGGTCTCAAGCTTTTACCAGAGTAGCGCCGCCATGTCACAACCTGCCCAAAAGACACCGCCCCAGTCCCAGCCACCGTTCCAAATTCAGATCGTCCCGGTGACACCGTTTCAGCAAAATTGCTCAATTATTAAAGCCGCTTCCGGCAAAGCTGCGATTGTTGATCCCGGCGGGGAGCCCGATAAGCTGATGGCGGCGGCAGAACAGATGGGCGCGACTATTGAAAAAATCTGGCTCACCCATGGCCATCTCGACCATGCCGGCGCCGCCAAGGAAATCAAACGCCGCACTGGCGCGATCATCGAAGGCCCGCAAAAAGAAGAAATTTTCTGGCTCGACCAAATCGAAGAAAATTGGAAAAAATATGGCTTGGAAGGCGGCGAAGATGTTCGCCCTGATCGCTGGCTTGAAGATGGCGATACAGTTGATCTTGACGGTATCGAATTTGGCGTCGCCTTTTGTCCCGGCCATACACCGGGCCATGTGGTGTTTCATAACACAGCTGTTCAAATCGCCTTTGTTGGTGATGTGATTTTTCAAGGCTCAATCGGGCGCACAGATTTTCCCCGTGGAAACCACCAGCAGCTGCTCGATAGTATCGTTAATAAACTCTGGCCGCTGGGCGATGAAATGCGCTTCGTACCAGGCCATGGCCCGATTTCGACTTTTGGCGCAGAACGCAAGAACAACGCATTTGTCGCGGATCATATATTAGCGGCTTCATGAAGCATGAATAGACGAGCCTTTGCCCTCATTGCTGTCGCGTTATTTAGCCTCGAAGTGGCCATCGCCGTGTTCTTCAAGACCGGGTTCATCCGCCATACATTTGGTGATTTTCTGGTGGTGATCCTGATTTATTGTACCTTGATGGCTTTGACAAAATTTTCCTCCGTATACGCTGCCGTAATAACCCTTCTGATTGCAGTACTTGTCGAGACAGCCCAGGTGGCCAATGTTCTCGCACGGCTCGGGCTCGACCGGACACAAGCCAGTGACCTTATTCTCGGCAGTACATTTAGTTGGGGCGATATTGGCGCGTATATTTTAGGGGTGGCCACAGCGTTGATCGCAACCCATCTATGGCACCAAGAGCCTTAAAGTTTCCTATGTCGCTTTTTTAGTCCACGCCATGTCTCAAAATAGGGCTCAAATTGGGCCTGCTATACCGGTGTGTCAAAATGGCCCGCCCAATCCATGCAACTAATATTTAAGATAACTAGCCATAAACTAACGATTAGAATGCTCAACCTTACGCGGCAGGCCATATATCAGTATTAGGAAAATTTGATCTCATGTTTTCAATATTTAAGAAAAAAAAACCAGTCATGGTCATGGGGTCGGCTGAGGCCAATGAGTTAGTGCGCCAACAATTGCGTGAGCTTGGCGATGATGGCATTGTCCAGCGACATGTCATTCATTACGCCTATCCATTGGGCTCTTCAGATCCGGTTACGAGGCGAAAAATTGATGCTTGGTTATACCAACAGAATTTCAAAGTGAAGAGTGCGGAATCCCGCGACGGCGTTGTGTTCGAAACGGCCCAATCAATAACAGGAGAAGAGTTTGATCTTCTCACCCAGTCATTCATGATATTTTTCGAGGAGCTCGATTGGGATTATGATGGCTGGGAGTGTGCCGTCTCGATCATCGAGGACACTGCCTAGTCCCATCCAAAGTTGCTCTAATTCCTAATTGCCGCAATCGCTTTATAGACATTGCTGCCCCATGATTGCGAGCGATCATAAGTAACCTGTCCAGCCTCTCGAGCCTTTCTGGCTAAACTCAATTGATAGCTTGGATCATTGACTAGTTGGTCCAATGCTTGGGCCAGTTTTTCAGGATTGTTTGGCGGCACGACAATGCAACTGTCACCGAGTAAATCGCGGGCGGGAACGACCTCGGTCAAGATTGACGGCACACCATGTATCGCCGCCTCGAAACAGACAAATGCTAAACCTTCGAAGAAATCTAATCTCGTCGGGCACACTAAAGCATAAGCATTGCTCAAAAAATTATGTATCTCAGAAGCTGGCACTCGGCCGCGCA
>JAZGEB010000360.1:0-4155 GCA_036478515.1 Parvularculaceae bacterium
CTGACCGATGGCCTCAATTATGATGTGCTGACCCCGCGCTTCTCGCCGACCGAGCAACAGATCACTTATTTGGCTTTGTTTGATGATCGCCCGGCGCAAGTTTATCTCTTCAATATTGAAACCAGCGAACAAGAAGCGATTGGCGCTTATCGCGGCATGACGTTCGCGCCGCGATTCTCGCCCGACGGCCAACAAGTGATCATGAGTTCGGAGCGCGGTGGCAATTCAGATATTTCGATCATGGATTTGCGCACCCGCCAGCTACGACGACTGACGACAAACCCGGCGATTGATACCTCGCCGACAATGTCGCCGGATGGCAAATTTATTGCCTTCTCCTCGGATCGGGGCGGCAGTGAACAGATTTACAAGATGCTGGCCGATGGCTCGAACCAGAAGCGCATCAGTTATGGCCAAGGCCGCTATGGCACCCCGGTGTGGTCGCCGCGCGGCGATCTCATTGCCTTTACCCGCCAATATAAGGGTAAGTTTTATATCGGCGTCATCCGGCCCGACGGCACTGGCGAGCGGCTGTTGACCGAGAGTTATCTTGATGAGGGGCCAACTTGGTCGCCCAATGGTCGGGTGATCATGTTTTTCCGCGAAACCCGCCCGGGGGGGCCGGTTAGCCTGTGGTCGATTGATTTGACCGGCAGAAATTTGCGCCCGGTGCCAACCCCCGGCGAGGCCTCCGACCCGGCCTGGTCACCATTATTGCCGTAAATGTTGCCCGAATAGGCAAATTTGACCACAATATTGCCTGAAACTGTACTGAGAAGCGGATAAGGGGAAATGAAAGGTGTGAAATTTTCTTAAACCAAGTGTATGCTTCATTGAATGGTAACGCCAATGAAGTTATGCTTTCTTAAGTGTTTAAGGTTCACGCGATTAAATTTTGGGGACAAGGGAAAGCCAGCTTTGGTCCCACTGTCTTGTAAACTGGAACGGAGTTCACGTCATGACTATGAAGACAATACTAAAAACAACAGGGTTGGTCCTGTGCCTCGCAGCACTTTCTGCCTGTGCCTCGACCAAAAAAGACACCGGTACGGAAACTGTAACCAAAACAGTCACGCCGATGGAAGTTGAAAGCGCCGGGCCAACTCAAGGTTTTGAGCCTGGCTCGCAAGCTGATCTTGAAGGCAATGTCGGCCACCGCGTGTTTTTCGGCTATGATCAGTATAATCTGACCCCAGCCGCACAAGAAATTCTGGCCCGCCAAGCTGCTTTCTTGAAGGAATACCCCGAATCACGTCTGCGCATGGAAGGCAATTGCGACGAGCGCGGCACCCGTGAATATAACCTCGCACTGGGCGCTCGCCGGGCCAACGCGGCCAAAGCTTATCTTTCAAGCCTCGGCATCGACCCATCTCGGGTGACCACCATCTCTTATGGCAAAGAACGCCCGATTGATGGCGGATCTAACCCAAGCTCTTGGGCGCGCAATCGTAATGCAACCTCAACGCTGGTTGCTGTCGGCTCTTAGTCCCAAGCGACTGAAAAATTTTAAAGCCCTCATTCTGACCGACCTTTTGGCCGCGATGAATGAGGGCTTTTTTATGGTTTGAGACTGACATTTTTGTCATCAATCTGGCTAAATCGGGTTTTGCTATTGGCTTGGAAATCATGGTAAAATATCAAAAATGGGGTCTTTGATATTGGTCTATGGGGGTCGTCCCGTTGGATCGCTTACGCTTTTTGGAGTTTTGTATAATGACGAATTTTGGTTCCCGCGCTGCTGGCGTTTTTGTTGCAAGCATGATGCTTTTACCGATGAGCGCGCAGGCGCAAAACTATGGCGCGCAACAGCGGCCATATGAGCCACAGGTGGTGGCGATGCCAACCGCGCCGCAATCTAATTTGACTTTGCGGGTCAATCAGCTTGAACGCGAATTGCAACTCCTCACCGGGCGGTTAGAGAAAGTCTCTCACGATCTTGGCCAAGCCAATAAACGCATCGACACGCTGACCGCAGCGCTCAACCAGACCGGGCCAACATCGACGGTCTCGCCTGGTACTCAGCCGCTCTATCCGCCGATGACAACACCGTCCGGCCCGCTCAGCCCTGAAATGGGCAGCGCACCAGCGGAAGCCACGGGCGGTCCGCGTGATTTGGTCAATGGCGGCGCGGTAATTGAAGCGCCCTCACCGGGCAGTGAGACCATGAGCCTGCCAGATGATCCAGGGGCGGCCTATGATCTGGCGACCGACGCTTTGCTCGATGGCGATTATGCTACCGCAGAAGCAGCGTTTACGCAGTTTTTAGTCAAGTTCCCGAATGATCCAAAAGCGGCTGACGCGCAATTTCGCTTGGGTGAAATTTTCCTTGCCACCGGGGCTTATTCCAAAGCAGCGTCGGCGTTTTTAAAACATGTGAAGACCTATCCAGATAATGTGAAAGCCGCTGAGGGCTATCTCAAGCTTGGGATTTCTTTTGCCCGGCTCGAGAAAAACAAAGAAGCCTGTCAGGTGTTTGCGGCGATGAAGAAAAAATTCCCCAATGCGGCGGCTGATTTGGTCGCTCGGCGGATACAAGAATCTACCAAAGCCGGGTGCTAGGTTTCGCTTTTGCCTTTGACGATATTTTCTGACCAGTTGAATTTCGCGGCCCTTTTTGAGGCCGCGATTTCGTCTGCCATACCGCCCCGGGCAAAATTGGCCTTGGCTGTTTCTGGCGGCGGTGATTCGATGGCCCTGCTGGATCTGGCAATCGCCGCTCGGGCAGGGGCTGACTTTGATTTGGTCTGCCTGAGTGTTGATCATAATCTGCGCGATGGGTCTGCCGCTGAGGTGCAACAGGTGGCTGATTATTGTGCTGCCCACCAAGTGACGCATCAAACATTGCTATGGACGATACCGAGCAAGACCAACTTGCAAGAACGCGCAAGAGACGCCCGCTATTCCTTGTTGATTGAGGCGGCGCAAGCTGTTGATGCAGATTTTCTGATCACTGCCCACACCGCAGATGATCAAGCCGAAACGGTGTTTGCAAGGTCGACCCGCGGCGATGGCACTGGCGGGTTGGCCGGGATGTGGCCATCGAGATCGGTGGCGGCGGGGGCCGGCGCGCCGATGCCCTTGGTGCGGCCGTTTTTGCCACTGCGGCGCGAGGCCTTGCGCGATTATCTGAACGCTCATGGCGTGCCGTTCGTTGATGACCCGGCCAATCAAGACCTCGCCTTTGAGCGCATTCGTCATCGCCAGCATTTGGCCGGGTTGGATGCGGTTGGTGAAGGGTTGGTTGAGACCTTATGCCAAACCGCCGAAATAACCCGGCAGCTTGAACAGGGCATCCCCTTGGCTGGTTTCGTTGCGGCCGCCGAGCTGCAATTTACCGATCTTGGCGGGGCTCAATTTGACCGATCTGGCTTTCTTGACCTACCAAAGCCAGCCCAGCACCATTTCCTTCGCCGGGTGATTTATGCGGTTGGCGGCGCGGCCTATGCGCCGGCGCCGGGGGCTGCAGAAGAGGGGTGTGTGGCGATACGGGACAACACTCATTTTGCCCTTGGCGGTTGTATCATCAAGGTTGGATCGACAGTCACCTGTTTTCGCGAGCCAGCCGGGTTGCTCGGCAGAAAAGATGGCACCAGCGCGATGACGTCGTTATCGGTGGCCGGGCAAAAGAACGTGCTTTGGGATCGACGGGCGCGGATTATTTTACCTGAAGACATACGTGATAAATCTAGTAACATCAGCTCATTGATGGCTGAATTTAACGTACAACCTAAAAATTGGATGTGTCTTGCTGGAGTGCCTGCCTTATATCTTGGTAACGAGATTATTGCGGTTCCGGCTGCTGCCATTCAATATATGCAAAAATTTCCCGTAAAGGCTGATCTGCCGCCTTGGAACGCAGGCCCGCATGGCCTACATGTTGAGTGGCTGTTACAAGAACGGTTGGTCGGTGAAGTTGTTCGCTTTTCCGGCGCATTAAGGACTTTGGGCTAAGCTGTTATGCAAGATCGCCCCTCTGTCGCCCTTTTGGGCCAGAGCAACTAAAGGATATACCCCCATGCAGGGACGCAATTGGCTCGTCTGGATCGTTATGCTCGCCGTCTTATTGATGATGGTGCAAGTATTTAGTGAGCAGACAACAACTTCCAGCAAAGTCACGGAACTCAATTATTCTGACCTCATTACCAGCATCGACGC
>JAZGEB010000361.1:0-11532 GCA_036478515.1 Parvularculaceae bacterium
CCGTGGCAGATCACATGATTGGTGGAAATGCAGGTTGCATGACGATAGCCGCGATAGCCAATGGTCGCCGGCAGGGCTTTATGATCGAGGATGAACTCATAAGCGAGAGCGTCAAGATCGATGGTTTTCACGCCCGGTTTGACATGCTCGCTGAGCATATCAAGGCAGGCAGCAGCCACTGCCCCGGCCTTGCGCATACCAGCAAAGTCTTGTTCCGAGTGGATTTTTATGGTGCCATGCGGCGCCACATCCCCTTCGCAATAATCTGTTTCTTCCATAGCCTCGTTTATATAGAGACAGTGGCGGGAGAGGGAAAGGGTGGAGTGTCGATGGAATTGATTTTGCAAGATCGGCTGTTTGGTTGCCAACAGGCCGTTGAGAGGTTTTTTAAGTGAAGTCACCGATCGTCGCTCGACCCCGCTTTATCACCAGCCATGCGAGCCTGCGCGGGCTGGCAGCGATCTGCATCGTGTTTTATCACCTGACAGAAATATACCCTGGGGGCTTGTGGTACCGATCCTTTGCGCCGTTTTCCCGGGGCTATTTGTTTGTTGAAATGTTCTTCATTCTGAGTGGCTTTGTCATCGCTTATGTCTATGTGCGGGACCGGACTAGTCCGATGTCGATGGCTGAAATTGGCAAATTTTTGCGCGCGCGTTTTGTCAGATTGTTTCCTCTCAATCTGTTTGTTTTAGCGGCTTTAGTCGTCATCGGTGTTGGTATTGAGCTGTTTGCGGAGCGAGTGGGGCTGGCCTATCCCGAGCAATTCACGGCTAAAAGGTGGCACTATTTAGGGACGAATTTATTGTTGGTCCAGGCATGGGACTGGGCCCCGGGGGATTGGAATTTCCCGGCTTGGTCTGTCAGTACTGAATTGCAAGTCTATTTTGCTTTTCCATTGATGTTGTACGGCCTGCTAAAATTTCCTCGGCTGACCGTGCTGGCCCTTAGTATCGTGGCGGTGACTTTCTTCGGGTATGTTTGGTTGGTGAGCAAGGACATCAACTATTTCACTCAAATGGGGATTGTCAGATGTTTGGCAGGATTTTGTCTCGGGGTGCTGATATACCGATATCGGCACTGGCCCCAGCGGCTGTCCGAAACCCAGTATTCGTGGTTGCAAATGATCACCTTGGGGGGGATGGCCGCGGTCTTTTGGTTTTCGCTCAATGATGCTTATGCCGTTCTTCCCTTTGTGGCGTTGACGATGTTGACTTGGGAAGATCGCGGGGTTCTTGGCCGCGCCCTAAATCAAAAAGCCGGCTTGTTATTAGGTGAATTGTCTTATGCGATTTATCTTGTGCACACACCGGTGATCAACACGCTGTGGCCGATATATGAAAAATGGATACCCATGACCGGTCTGCCGCCACAACTCACAGCTGTGTTATGGGTTGGGATTGTTCTACTCTTGGTGCTGTGGCTCGCCTTTTTGCTTCATATCGGTGTCGAAAAACCGGTCGGTCGCTGGTATGCGCGGCGCAAAGCAAAAGCTTAAATTTTGCGGGCAGGGGTGAGATTAATTTGACAGCTTTGGTACTCCTTCTGATAGGGTGGTAAAAGTAATCATCTTGTCGTTTATGAAGGGCTCCCCCGATGAAAAATTTCTTCCTTATTGCCGCCTCAGCGCTGGCACTTTCCGCTTGTTCTACCGTTTCTGATACGATCAAAACCGCGCCGGATAAGTCTAAAGCGGCGCAACAGAGCTATTCTGCGCAAGAAATTGCCAGCGAAACCGCCAAGTTGAATATGTGGTTTGACGAAAAATACGAAGAGCAAGTGTTGATGAGCCCGATGCAGTTGACATTTCTTGGCCGTAAAGAGCGCTATGACGAAGTCGATGATATGTCCGAAGCGGCAGAAGATAAGCAATTAGCTTGGCGCGCGGCGAGTGTTGCCGAGATGAAATCGACCTTTAATTATCATAAGCTGTCAGCTGAAGCGCAGATTTCTTATGACATTTGGGAGTATCAATATACCCAAGCCAAAGCCGGCGTTCCCTTTCGGCATAATGGCTATGTGTTTGAACAGATGGGCGGGCCGCAGGCATTTATTCCGACTTTCATGATCAGTTTTCACCGAGTTGAAAATGAGAGCGACATGGAAGCCTATATCAAACGGCTCGATGGCGCCGGCCGGGCGATGGAGCAATTACTGGTGCGGGCCAAAGCTTCCGCAGAGCGCGGGGTCCATGCGCCGCTATTTGCTTATGAAGGGGTGCTTGAACAAGCCGAAAAAGTCATCACTGGCGAGCCTTTTACCGATGGTGAACCATCCTCCCTCATGGCCGATGCCACGGGAAAAATTGACGCTCTGGTTCAAGACAAGAAAATCACTGCGGCCAGAGGCAATGAGCTGAAAATGGCAGCGCAAAAAGCGATGCTTGGCCAGTTCAAATCCTCTTATGAAAATCTCATTGCTTGGGTCAAGCAAGAGATACCGACCGCTGATAAAATCGCGAGCGGCGTTGGCAGTCAACCAAATGGTGAAGCCTATTACAATTATGCCTTGGCCAGCGCCACCACGACCGACATGACCGCCGATGAGGTTCATGCGCTTGGTTTATCCGAAGTTGCACGCCTCAGCGGTGAGATGATCAAAATAAAACAGGCGGTTGGTTTCAAAGGCGATTTGGCCGCATTTTTCGTCCATATTAGAGAGGGCAAGCAGTTTTATTATCCGGATACGGATGACGGGCGCAAAGCCTATATTGATGATGCGACCGTTGTGATTGACGAGATGAAAAAAATGATCCCGGATTATTTCGGGATATTGCCTAAAGCCGATTTGATCGTCAAACGGGTTGAGCCGTTTCGCGAGCAGGACGGTGCTGCGCAACATTATTATCCGGGCACACCAGACGGCTCGCGCGCTGGTATCTATTACGCCCACCTATCTGATATGACAGCCATGCCGAAAAATCAGCTTGAAGTGATCGCCTATCATGAAGGTCTTCCCGGTCACCACATGCAGATTTCCATCGCCCAAGAACTTGAAAGCGTACCGCAATTTCGCACCCAAGCAGGCTTCACCGCTTATGCCGAAGGGTGGGCGCTGTATTCTGAATTATTAGCCAAAGAAATGGGCGGCACTTATGCTGATCCTTATTCTGACTTTGGTCGTTTAACCACTGAGATGTGGCGTGGTATCCGACTAGTTGTCGACACCGGCTTGCATTCCAAAGGGTGGACCGAGCAACAGGCGATTGAGTATTTCATGGAAAATTCGCCAGAGCCATTGGCCAGCGTTACTTCTGAAGTGCAGCGTTATATCGTCTGGCCGGGGCAAGCGACATCTTATAAAATCGGCATGCTGAAAATCCTCGAATTGCGCGCCAAAGCCAAAGCTGCGCTCGGCGAGGATTTCGACATTAAAGGGTTCCACGATACCGTGCTCGGTGGCGGGGCCTTGCCTTTGGCAGTGTTGGAGCGCCGCGTCGATCAATGGATCGCGAGCCAGAAATAAGGCAACGGTTAAAAAAACGAATGCTTCAATGAGAGTGACGGATCGCCTATGGTCCGACCATTCATAAGTGGCGAATGCGAATTTTCAATTTAGGAGATCCAGATGAAGACGAAAACGATATTGCTGACATCCCTCTGCGTGGCAGCGCTGGTTTCTGCCTGCGGTAAAAAAGCAGTTGAGGAAATTGAAACCGCTCCATCAGCACCTGCTACAAGCGTAGAAAAAACGGAAAAATCCCCGCCAGATACATCAATTGAGATGGCTGATAGAAGCGCGCTTTCAGCGATGCGGGCGCAGATTGTCCAAATTGAGATGACCTCCGACACCTCATTCTTGAGTGCAGAAGAACGTGAAGTTGTCAATCTGCTCAATCAAGCCGCTAATTTGATGAGTGAAATTTACCTGCGTCAGGTCAGTGAGCAAAATCCTGAATGGCGCGACGCGATCGTGGCCAGCGCTTCGCCCGATGGCGAGATGCTGCTCGATTTATTCAATTTACATTTTGGCCCGTGGGACACGCTCAATCATAACAAACCATTTTGGGGAACTACGCAGCGGCCAGAAGGCGCTGCCTTTTATCCCCGCGACATGCCCAAAGAAGAGTTTGAAGCTTGGATTGAAGCGCACCCGGATAAAAGGGAAGCTTTTACCAGCGGTTACACTTTAATTCGACGCACCGATCAGGGCGGCCTAGAGGCGGTTCCCTATTCGGTTGCCTATGCCGAATGGCTGGTGCCAGCGGCGGATTTATTGCACCAAGCGGCGGCGGTGACAAAGAATGAAAATTTGAAAACATTTCTAACTCTACGCGCTGACTCATTTCTGTCCGATGATTATTATGAGTCTGAGATGGCATGGATGGATCTCGACGGGCCGATCGAAGTCGCGATTGGGCCCTACGAAGTGTATACGGATGGATTATTTGGATACAAAACAGCCTTTGAAGCCTTTGTGACGATTAAAAACCCGGCTGAAAGCGCCGCCCTTGATAAATATAAGGGCATGCTGCGGGATATGGAGGCTAATCTGCCTGTCTCGGATGAGTATAAGAATTTCAAACGAGGCTTTGCTTCGCCGATTGCGGTGGTCAATCAGGTTCATGGCGGCGGCGATAATGTTCCGGGTGTGCAAACCATCGCTTTCAATCTGCCCAATGATGAGCGCGTGCGCGAAGCTAAGGGCGCGAAAAAAGTGCTGCTGAATAATGTGATGGCGGCAAAATTTGATCGCATCCTGTCGCCGATGGCGACGCATGTGTTGGTCGCTGAACAAGCGCCCTTATTGATGCAAAAATATATGGGAGCAGAAACCCTGTTTCATGAATTATCCCATTCGCTCGGGCCGGGGACGATCACCAAAAAGGGTAATGAAACGACGGTCAATGCGGAGTTGAAAGAGTTGTATTCAGCTGTTGAAGAAGGCAAGGCCGATGTCATGGGCGCCTATAACATTCTTTATATGATGGAGCTTGGCGAATTACCGGCGGCGGAAAAAGAGAATTTTCTCGCGACTTATTTTGTTGGTATATTCCGCGCCATCCGCTTTGGCATTAATGAGGCCCATGGGAAAGGTGCGAGTTTTCAATACACTTATTTTAAACAGCAAGGTGCTTTCAGCGTTGATCAAGAAACCGGAAAATACCGCGTTGACTTTGTAAAACTCGAAGAAGCGATCACGAGTTTAACCGCCAAAATCGTCGTGCTGCAAGGCAATGGCGATTATGATGCGGCCAAGGTATTTCTTGATGACTTCGGTCAACTCGATGCCGCCGCTGACGGGATGATTTCTTCCATGGCAACAATTCCAGTGGATATCCAACCGGTGTATACGGACGAAATTTAACACCGCTGGTTTTGTCATTCCTCTATGGCCATGAAGGGTCGAAGGGGGCCACGGCGTTTTACGCCTTGGAGATGGCTTTCGTTGGTTTGGTGGATTTGCGCCGATGGCTTAATCCACCCAACCGTCTTTCCCCGGCACAGGCGGACCTTCGCTGTCGGGAGCGGTTTTTTCTACGCTGATCTACGTACCCCTCACCCGCTCGCAAGGGCTCGCTGGCCTCTCCCTTGGGAGAGGCACAAATTTTTCTTAAAATTTGGGTGAGGGGACTCACGATCAACTAGCTCCAATTACTGCTCTCCAGATCGCCGCTCCCCACGGCGAAGACCGTGGGGTCCATCTCGGGAAAGGGATAAACAGAGCGATCGTTCTTTGGGGCGTGTTCATGTGATGGGTGCCACGGTCAAGCCGTGGCAAACGTTTCTTTTATCAACTAACAACGAGCAACCAGTTCCCGTCATCCCGAATATATTTAACGCGCATTCGCGTAGCGAAACGCGTGGCGGCAAATAAGCGACCAACAAAACACCGTCATCCCGAACTCGTTTCGGGATCTCATGAAATTAAGAGCGGTGCTGGCCTCATGAGATCCCGGCCTGCGCCGGGATGACGGATTGCTGTGGTTTGTTCTACGCCATACTACCATTGGCGTAGCGCTACTTTATCCCCGTCCCTTCAATCCTCGTCTATACTGACTTCAGACCTGCTCACGGGAGGCTTTTTGGATATCCGGCCACGGGGGAGCAGGGGACGTAGTAGTAGTGGGCGGCGAACGGAAAGCCGCTAGCACTCAACCGTTTATGGCAGGGGGCAGACCCGCGAGGGAATGTCGCCGTTATGATCATAAGGACAGTCAATACGGGGCGCGGGTAGTTAGACCGCACCTAATAATAAATGTGACGTGGTCTGCTCTTCGCGCCCACCTCCCTCTAGCAATTCAAACGCGGGTTGGCTCTTGCCAACCGCGGGCGGCAAAGCTTGCGCTTTTTTTGGCGGGAAACTGGCGAGACACTTTACGCTGTTCTTTGATATTTTGGATGACAAGTTGCGTTTAAGGCACCAACAACTCGAACTACCGCTGAGGCAAATTAGCCTAAATTACCATTGGCTTGTAACCACTCGACAATATCATCAGCGGCTTTTTCGGCGGCGATTTGCGAGGTGTCGATATCGAGTTCCGGATTTTCCGGTGGCTCGTATTTGGAATCGATACCGGTGAAATTCATAATCTCGCCGCGACGTGCCTTGGCGTAGAGCCCTTTGACATCACGCTGTTCGCATATTTCCAGAGGGGTTGAGATAAACACTTCGATAAACTCGCCCGCCTCGACCAATTCACGGGCCATACGCCGTTCACTGATGAAGGGGGAAATGAATGAAACCAGAACGAGCAGCCCAGCGTCAAGCATGAGCTTAGCGGTTTCGCCAACCCGGCGGATATTTTCGACCCGGTCCGCATCGGTAAAACCAAGATCCTTATTGAGGCCATGGCGGACATTGTCGCCATCCAGGATATAAGTATGGCGGCCCCGATCGTGGAGTTTTTGTTCGACCAGGTTTGCGACAGTAGATTTCCCCGAGCCTGAAAGCCCGGTGAACCATAAAATTGCAGGTTTTTGTAATTTTGTTTTTGCTCTTACAGATTTATTGATCTCAAGTGCCTGCCAGTGAACATTTTGCGCCCGGCGCAAGGAAAAATCAATCATTCCGGCGCCGACCGTATTGTTGGTTTGGCGGTCAATCAGGATAAACGAACCAGTGCGGCGATTATCCTGATAGGGATCAAAAGCAATCGGCTGGCCAGTGGAAAAATTACACATTCCGACTTCATTCAATTCGAGCATTTTGCCCGAGTGATGATCCAGTGTGTTGACATCTACTTTATGTTTAAGCGTGGTTACGGTTGCCGGCACAATACGGTTGCTGGTTTTTAACAGATATTGCCGACCAGGTAGCATAGGATCATCATGCATCCACAACAGATGAGCGGCGAATTGGTCGGTCTGTTCGGCAGGAGCTTGCCCGGCGCAAATAATGTCGCCCCGACTAATATCAATTTCATCTTCGAGCGTCACCGTCACCGCCATATCGGCGCTGGCTTGGGTAAAGTCTCCATCATGGGTCAGGATGGCTTTAATTTTTGAGCGGCGTGAGGAAGGGACAACAACCACCTCATCACCCACTTTCACTTCGCCGCTGGCTATCGTGCCACTGAAGCCCCGAAAATCGAGATTGGGCCGATTGACCCATTGCACCGGCATTCTGAACGGGTGGTGAGTATGTTTGGCGCGGACATTGACGGTTTCAAGATAAGGCAATAAGGCCGCCCCCGGATACCACGGCGTATTAGCGCTTTTGGTGGTGATGTTATCGCCTTCGAGGGCGGAGATTGGCATACAGACGATAGAGGCAAAGCCAAGGTCTTTTGCGAACGTGGTATAATCTTGTTCTATTTCATCGAAACGTTCTTGCGAATAGCCAACCAAATCCATTTTATTGATTGCGATGACGACATGCTTTATCCCCAATAGTGAGGCGATGTAGCTGTGTCGCTTGGTTTGTTTCATCAACCCGTGACGCGCATCCATCAGAATGATCGCCAGTTCCGCTGTTGAAGCGCCGGTCGCCATATTTCGCGTGTATTGCTCATGGCCCGGCGTATCCGCGACGATAAATTTTCGCTTATCAGTCGAGAAAAACCGATAGGCGACATCAATGGTAATGCCTTGCTCGCGCTCAGCTGCGAGACCATCGACGAGCAGCGCAAAGTCAATTTTTTCGCCTTGAGTACCGTGTTTTTTTGAGTCAGTTTCGAGCGCATCCAGCTGATCTTCAAAGATCATTTTGGCGTCATATAAAAGACGGCCGATTAAAGTCGATTTGCCATCATCAACACTGCCGCAGGTGATGAACCGTAGGAATGACTTATTTTCATGGGTCTGGAGGTAGCCAAGAATGTCATCTTCGATGAGAGCGGATTGATGTGCCATGGTTTAAAAATAGCCCTCTTGTTTCTTTTTCTCCATTGATGCCGATTGATCATGGTCGATAACCCGGCCTTGTCGTTCGGAAGATTTTGTCAGCAGCATTTCTTGAATTATTTCTGGCAATGTGGTCGCGGTGCTGGTCACGGCCCCTGTCAGCGGATAGCAGCCTAAGGTGCGGAATCGAACCATTTCTTGGCTTGGCACTTCTCCGTCGTGCAAAGGTAGGCGATCATCATCGACCATGATTTTAACCCCGTCGCGTTCTACAATTGGGCGTTTGGCCGCGAAATAGAGCGGCACAATCGGGATGTTTTCACGGTATATATATTGCCAAATATCCAGTTCAGTCCAATTGGATAGAGGAAACACTCGGATCGACTGGCCCGGTTTGATCCGTGTATTGTAAATATTCCAAAGCTCCGGGCGCTGATTTTTTGGATCCCAGCGATGTTGTTCTGAACGGAATGAGAAAATCCGTTCCTTAGCCCGGGACTTCTCCTCGTCGCGCCTTGCGCCGCCAAAGGCCGCATCAAATTGATGTTTGTCGAGCGCCTGCTTTAGCGCTTGGGTTTTCATTACATCGGTATGGACCTGGCTGCCATGGGTGAAGGGGCCGATGCCTTGGGCGATGCCGTCTTCATTTTTATGAATGATGAGGTCGAGGTTGAGATCGCGGACCATTTTGTCGCGAAACGCAATCATCTCCTTGAATTTCCATGTCGTATCGACATGCATCAGTGGGAAAGGCAAGCCCCCCGGGTGAAACGCTTTCAAA
The DNA here is from genome assembly GCA_036478515.1 of Parvularculaceae bacterium. Lineage (GTDB taxonomy): Bacteria > Pseudomonadota > Alphaproteobacteria > Caulobacterales > Parvularculaceae > CALLVA01. The sequence goes on from JAZGEB010000361.1 coordinate 9,067, forward strand.
GCAAGATGCAGCATCACCGCAGAGTCCTTGCCGACGGAATAAAGCATCACCGGGTTTTCCGCCTCGGCAACCACTTCGCGTAAGATGTGAATACTCTCCGCTTCGAGCCGATCGAGATGGGTCATAGCGCCAGAAATTTTGGCCCTGAGCGTGGGCGTGCTCGCCGGCTTGGCAATGGTTATTTCTGGCGTGGCCCGTTGTTCAAATTCTGCCAGTTTAGCCATGGCCCGGTCGAGGGTTTTGAGGGTGCATTGTCCCCCAGCCTGTAATCTCGCCAAACCTTTACCGTCATTCATAATCTTGCGCGAGATCGTCGACAAGGATTGGTTGGTGGCAGCGCTCAGTTTTATGGCGCGCTCAAGGAGTTGGGCGATTTGCGGGACAGTCATCGTGGGATATATCCCTTATTTTACAGCATATCATGACTAAATAGGGGGGAAATGTGCAAAATACAAGCCGTTTCCCACAGTTTACGCGACAAAGCTCAATCATTCGTGCCATAAAGTGGGATATATCCCACAAGCTGGGGGCTGGATTTCCCGATAAACAATCGGATTATTGACAACGATGTCGGCCTGATGTCCGTTGGTCGATCAAACGGCATGTGTCATAAGAATGCCGATTAATGGGAAGGAATGAAGATGGGGCTCGCTCAACTAGATTATATTGTGCTCGGAATTTACGCTGTGTCGTTGCTCGGGATTGCGTGGTACGTCTCGCGCGAAAAACCTGGCCATCAGAAAAATACCGAGGATTACTTTCTCGCCGGTAAATCATTGCCGTGGTGGGCAATCGGTGCCTCGCTGATCGCAGCGAACATTTCGGCCGAGCAAATCATTGGGATGTCGGGTCAAGGCTATGCGGTTGGGTTGGCGATTGCAGCTTATGAATGGCAAGCGGCGATTGTGCTGATTATTGTCGCGAAATATTTCCTGCCGATTTTCCTCAAGCGCAACATCTATACGATGCCGCAATTCCTTGAATCGCGTTATGGCAGCGGCGTTAAAACAATGATGTCGTTTTACTGGATTGCTCTTTTTACGGCGGTTAATCTAACCACGGTGTTATGGCTCGGCGCGTTGGCGATTAATACGCTGACAGGTTTGGCCTTGGTGCCGGCGATGGCAGCGCTTGGTGCTTTTGCGGTTGCCTATTCAATGTATGGCGGCCTCAAAGCAGTGGCCCTGACTGACATTATTCAAGTCGTAATCTTGATCATTGGTGGTCTGATTATCGCTTGGCTGACCATGGGGATGATTGGCGGCGACGGTGATGTTGTTGGCGGCTTTAAGCGGCTTTACACCGAGCTACCGGGCAAGTTTGAAATGATCTTCGACAAGGACCATCCAGCCTATGGCGATCTGCCGGGGATCTGGACTTTGCTTGGCGGTCTTTGGGTTTTGCATTTTTCTTATTGGGGCTTCAACCAATATATTATTCAGCGGGCACTTGGCGCGAAAAACATTGGCGAAGCGCAAAAAGGCTTGGTCTTTGCGGCGTCGCTAAAATTGCTGATGCCGTTGATCATCGTCTTGCCGGGGATTGCAGCGATCATGTTGGCGGCACCAGAATTTGGTGTGCTGGATAAAGCGGTTCTGGATGCTTCATCTGATCGGGCTTATCCCGAAGTGATGAAAATCATGCCAGCGGGCCTGCGCGGGTTGATTTTTGCGGCATTAATCGCGGCGATTGTCTCGTCACTGGCCTCGATGATGAACTCCATCGCGACAATTTTTACGATGGATATTTATCGCGGTTGGAAACCAGACCGGGATGACAAGCATTATGTCGCGGTTGGCCGGATCACATCTGTTGTCGCGATCGTTCTTGCGGTGGTTATGGCCAAGCCATTTCTTGGCGGTCTCGCCAGTGCCTTCCAGACCATACAAGAATATACCGGCTTTATCGCACCAGGTGTGGTCGCAGTGTTTTTGCTGGGTATGTTCTGGCGCCGGGCCAATTCACAAGGTGCGATTACCATGCTGGTCGGCTCAGTTGGCCTTTCTTTCATTTTTTGGATTTTATCAAAACCAGACAAACTTAAGGGCCTTGGCCAAAGTTTGCTAAATATGTTCCAAATGGAATCGCTAACCATCTCGTTCGTTATCCGTGTTTGGATTGTGTTCCTGATGTGTATTGCGCTTGGGGTTGTGGTCTCTTTGCTGACCGGTAAGCCGCGAGAAGATCAACCTGTTGCGCTTCGCGACATCAACTTCAAAACCACGACCGGCTTTAATATTGCCTCGGTGGTGATCGCGCTGATCTTGATCGCGATCTATGCCATCTTCTGGTAGGGTTAACGCGAGATAGGGCAGGCCCGCCTTCCCTTTAAAGATGTAAAAAATGCGCGGGGGGAGCAATCTTCCCCGCGCTTTTTTAGGTGACGTCTCGACACGGCTAATCTGGTCAGTTACCTTCTGCAATAAGGGTGAGTGATCGGTTGTTGTATGGGTATTGTTAACAGGG
>JAZGEB010000362.1:0-2406 GCA_036478515.1 Parvularculaceae bacterium
AAGAATGAGCGGGGAGAGGCTCAATGGGTTTTATCAGCATTTGTCTATATCTGTTGTTCTTTCTCGGCGGCTTGCTCCACCGGGCGAGTTGGTGGCCGGTGATCTGGACTTTGGTGGCCTTTTTTCCGCTGGTCTGGCTGGTCCGGCAAAGTGTTGTTTCCCATGAGATGGAGTCTCTGTTCCTTGCTGGCGTCGGCGGCTTTGTCTTTGGTCTGATCGCGCAAGGCTTGCGGGTGTCCTGGCAGCGCACGCCCCAAGGTGGGTTGGTGGTTTGGCCAGTGGTGTTTGTGCTTGGCGGACCCTTATTGATGATCAAAGATTATGGCTTGGTCGATCTGACATTGCGGCTGGCACAAACAATATTTGCCTAAGCGCCGTTTTGGTATAGATCGCTTGTCTGATGCGCCACAAAACCCGAAATCTATATACCAGTCTTTATTGTGCCCAGTTTTTATTTCTCGGCGTGCAACTGCCATTTTTGCCCGGCTGGCTTGATGCCAAGGGCTTGTCGGTGAGCACGATTGGCTGGCTGACCGGCGTCGCATTGCTGTTCCGGTTGTTGCTCGGCCCGCTGATTGTTTATCAAGGGGAAAAACTGCAAGAACAGCGACTATTATTGTGGGTGATGACGGCGGCGATGGCGGGCGGTGTCGCTGGGATGATGTTGCTGCCTTCTTTGTGGGGCATTGCCATTGCTGGGACGGTGATGATCTGGGCCTTTGGCTGTATCGTGCCGCTGACCGATGCGGCTGTTCTGCATGCGGATAAAGCTGGGTTGATAAATTATGGCCGGGCGAGGGGCACTGGCTCTTTTGCCTTTGTCGTTGCCACTGTCATTGGCGGCATGGTGATCACCCGCTTCGGTGATAATGCAGCGATATGGTGGCTGTTGATCAGTGCCGTTGCCCTTTTTGGGATATCTTTGATACTCCCAGCGGTGCCTCGTGATGAACATGCGACCAAGAAATTGAGTTTCAAAGATGCCTCAAAATTATTCCGCTCCCCAAGCTTTTTATTGATGTTAATCACGGTTGGCCTGACCCAAGGGTCGCATGCGACATATTATACTTTTTCAGAATTGCACTGGTCGCATCTGGGCTTTTCGCCAACGATGATCGGCGTGTTATGGGCCACAGGCGTCGTCGCCGAAATTGTCATTCTGTTTCAAGGGCGGTGGATGACCAAGCGCTTTGGCGCGGTTGGGTTGATGCTGATCGGGGCGGTCGCTGCGACAATCCGCTGGCCGTTGACCGGCCTGTCACCGGGCTTGCCGGTCTTGATCGCATTGCAATGCTTGCATGCGGCGACCTTCGCCTGCACTTATCTGGGCTCGGTCGCGTTTCTGGCCAAAGCGGTGCCGTCTTCCTTGACCGCGACGTCAATGACCATCGTTGCCTCGCTCGGCATCGGTGCGATGACCGGGCTTGGCGCGGTGGTGGTCGGTCAGATATTCACCCGCGAAGAACCATTTATCAGTTACGGGCTGATGGGCGTGATGGCGGCTTTGGCGATAGTCAGTGCACTGGCATTAGCCAAGCGCTGGGATGGTGGCTTGATCAGGACGGTGGGGTAACTACAGCTGCACGGTTTCGGCGAGCAGCATCTTTTGAGCATCGCCGGTTTTGCCGGATTTTTTGGCTCGTATCAGGCGTTTTTCCATCAGCTCAATATAGGCGGCATGTTTGCCCGGCATTTGTTTGAGTTGCTCGAGGCATTTGCCAGCCTCGTCGAGTTGGCCATCGCGCCAATTATTGACGAAATCTCGTTGCAGGTCAGCCAATTCGCGAAATGGCTTGCTCGCTTTTAAAAATGGATTGCCGACAAGGCCGTAAATCGGCCGTAACTGATCTTCGTCTTCGACCCGAAGAATATCAAGATCGAGCAGTGCATATTGGTGACGCAAGGCCTTGAAGACAGTTTCGTCGCAGATAATCGCCGGACCATATAGGATTGACCTACGGCGCAATTGGCCAACAAATCTGACCACAGGTCCGATCACGGAATATCTGTTGCGTGTCGCCTTACCGACCGGTCCGCAATAAGCGACATCACTGGCCAGACCAATTTCAACGCAGCCTTGTTCAAAAGCAGAATTGGGGCTTTCATCAATCACCCGGGCCATTTTTGCAAAGGCTGCCGATTGCAGGTTTTGGGTCAGGATCGACATGTCATCAATCATTTGCAGCGCGCAAGTGCAGGCGCGTTCAATGTGATCTTTTTGTTCTTCTGGGGCATTCCAATAGCCGAGCAAGCGACCATCTTCGGCAAAATCCACCGTACCGCCCAAGGTGAGGATGGCATTGCGCAGGCGATCATTGGTGTGCGCCATAAATTGAATATAATCTTGCGGCCGGTCGACAAAACTGGCTTGCGCTTCTTTGGGCAAGCGAATGGCAACCGAGAGCA
>JAZGEB010000363.1:0-4406 GCA_036478515.1 Parvularculaceae bacterium
CGCGGGGCAACAATGTCTTTTGGCAATGGAATACCGCCATGGCGCGGTGGTTTTCCGGCGGCGATAACATCGCGCAATTCCTCTTGGGGCGGACGAAGTAATTCATCCATCGTGACCTTCTCATCCGCAACTTGTGCGACAAAAGAAGAATTGGCGCTGTTTTCTAATAAACGCCGAACCAGATAAGCGAGCAAATCCTTATGCCCGCCAACCGGCGCATAAATCCGCGCTGGTACGCCTTCTGTTGCCATTTCCAGATCATATAAAGTCTCGCCCATGCCATGAAGGCGCTGAAACTCGAAGCCTTGATTATCGCCCGCAAGTTCGAGGATCGCGGCCAATGTTAGCGCATTATGAGTGGCAAATTGCGGGAAGATGCGTGGCCGCGCGGCCAATAATTTTATCGCGCAATGGCGGAAGCATAAATCCGTTGCCGCTTTTTTACTGAACACTGGAAAGTCATCCAAGCCCCGCTCTTGCGCCCGCTTAATTTCGGTGTCCCAATACGCGCCCTTGACCAGCCGCACCATGAAGCGCCGATCATGATGCTCCGCTAGCTGAATAATCCAATCAATCACGTCAGGCGCGCGCTTTTGATAGGCCTGTATCGCCAGGCCAAACCCGTCCCAATCGGCCAAGGAAGGGTCCGCGACCACCGCTGCAATCACCTCAAGCGATAATTCCAGCCGGTCGGCTTCTTCGGCATCAATCGTCAGGTTGAGGTTATAGCGTTTGGCTTTTTGAGCTAGCTCAATCACTTGAGGTACCAACTCGGCCAATACCCGTTCGCGCTTGGGAGCTTCATAGCGGGGGTGTAGGGCTGAAAGCTTCACTGACAGACCGGGGCGATCCGGCAAATCACTGTTACGCTTTGTCGCTTGCTTACCGATTGTATCAATCGCGGTGTGGTAAGAGGCTAGGTATCGCGCTGCATCATCTGCGGTTCGCGCGCCTTCGCCGAGCATATCATAAGAATAGCGAAAGCCTTTGCGCTCTTGCTTTTCAGCCCGGGACAAAGCGCCTTTAATTGTCTGCCCAAGGACGAAATGATGGCCAAGAAACTGCATCGCTTGGCGCGCGCCCGTGCGGATCACCGGCACCCCAAGGCGTTTGACCGCAGACTTCAACACCGAGCCGGGGGTCTCGCCGGGTTTGACAATTTTTGCACCAAGACCAATGCCCCAGCTTGCGGCCATTAAAAACCAACTATCGTCCGTTTCCTTGTCATCCCAATTGCCGCCGCCAAGTTTTTCTTCGATCAAGGCGTTTTGAGTTTTCGCATCAGGCACCCGCAGCAGCGCCTCGGCCATCACCATCAACGCCAATCCCTCTTTGGTCGAGAGGTCATATTCCTGCATGAATTCTTCCAGCCCGATACCGCCAGATTTTTGCCGAATGCCGGCAACAAATCTTTCCGCCCGCTCGCGAATGCGGCCGGTCAGAGCAGGGTCATCCGGATAGCTCGCGAGCATGTCGCGAACAAGCGCGGCGTCATCAGGGGCATAAGGGGCAGCGAAGGGGGCAATGGTTTTCATGGCTCATGATTAGCACAGCCGAGCCAAAAGCGAATAGGGGGTAACCAATAGCAAATATAAAAAACCTATTCGCCCTCACCCCACCGCGCCCGCGCTTTGATGTAAATGCGCGACCAGCTTGTCTTCCAGCCCGAGCCGGGCGGCGAGCATGGCGAGATAGCCCTTTTCAACCGGCTTGTTCGGGTCGATGGCGAGCAGCGAAGCAAGATAAACTTCGGCCGCTTGCTTGTCGTTGTTGACGCCTTCGACAATCGCATTGATGTCGAGCGGCGAGGCGAGCAAAGCGTCGAGTTCTTGTTGATCCGGCACGACAACGCCCAGCTCATTCAAACCATCCTTGATCCGCTGGCGCTCATCATCGCCAACCCGGCCATCGGCTTTGGCGGCCGTCAACATCGCGAGGATCAGCGTATTGGCAAGATCGGCTTGACCGACCTCACTATCAGGGACGAAATCTTCGTCTTTAGGCGGCGCTATTTTCCCAAGATCTATATCGCCGGAGGCATCCGCGTCTTTACCATCCTGCCAATTTTGATAGGCCTGCCACGCCAAGCCGCCAACCAACGCCATCCCGCCAAGCTTGACCGTGCGCGACACCGCTTTGCCGGGTTTGCCGCCGCCAAGAATAAGCGCTGCCAACGCGCCGACCCCGGCCGCTGTGGCCATGCCCTTTTTGCCCGTCGTGTATTCAGCCAAGTCAGGGTGCTTCTCGCGCAATTCGTCAAAGCTGGTCTTGGCATTGCCAAAGAGCTGATCGAGTAATTTTTTCGGGTTTTCAAGCTTCGGGGTATCCATCAACAATATCTCCTCGGGGTTTCGGTCATAACCTACCAGATGGGGCGCAGAACAGACAATCGCAAGGGTCGAGCGTCCCCATTCGGGGCCATTCTATGCCCCTGGAACCGCTTGCCACGGCTTGACCGTGGCACCCATCTCCTGTTTTGATATATGACAACAAAGGCACGGATTGGCTCCAGGGGTCAAGCCGTGGAGAGCGCTGTAGGGTGTAAGCCCGCCGTAGGGCTTTTGATGTGCTATAATCGGCGAAAGAGGGCAGCCCCATGATCAAACTCCTAAGAATCAACATTCTCCTGCTACTGATAATAACCTTCAGTGGCTGCGGGTTTTTCTCCTCTGACAAAGATGCAGCTGAAAAACCGACGCCTAAAAATGAGCCCAAAACAGAGCTTGGCGATGGCAATAGTTTTGTCATCACCAATGCCAATTTCTTCGATGGCAAGGCTTTCAGCAAGAATGCGGTGATCGTGGTCGAAGACGGGCTGATCGCATCGATTAACCCCGAGCACATATTGGAGGCGCTCCCGGTGATTGACGCTTCCGGGCAAACCATCCTGCCCGGCTTGATCGATGCCCATGTCCATGCGTTTGATATTGGCGGCTTGCAAGACGCGTTGCGCTTTGGCGTTACCACTGAACTCGATATGTTCACGGCCCTGCAATTTGCCGCCACGCAAAGAGCATTGCGCGATGACCTCGCCCGCAAAGACACAGCCGACTTGTTTTCAGCGGTGACGATGGTGACCTCAAAAGGCGGTCATGGCACGCAATATGGCCTCCCGATCCCGGTGATTGCATCGCCGGAAGAAGCGTCTGATTTTGTCGCGGCGCGGCTGGCGGAAGGCTCCGACTATATCAAAATCGTTTATCAACCGGGCGATGGCGGGACCTTCACCTCGATCTCACTCGATACGCTAAAAGCCGTGGTCACCGCCACGCATCAACAAGGCGCGATGGCGGTTGTCCATGTCATGACATTGGAAGGCGCGCAAGGCGCGGTTGAGGCGGGTGCTGACGGATTGGTTCATATCTTTGGCGACGCGCCGATACCGCCGAAGCTTGTCGCTGAGATGCGCCAAGGCAATATCTTTGTAATCCCAACCTTGGCGGTGATCGCTTCGGTCTTGGGGGAGCGTGATAGCGAAACATTGCAAGCCGACTCGGCGCTCGCGCCATTCATCAGTACAGCCCAAAAAGAAAATCTCGCTGCAAGTTTTGGCGCCAGCGACGAATTGCGCCAACGCTTTGATATTGAAACCGCCAAAGCAAATGTTCTGGCCTTGCACAAGGCTGGTGTGTTGGTCCTCGCTGGAACCGATGCGCCAAATCCCGGCACCGCTTATGGTGTCTCGCTGCATGGCGAATTGGCATTTCTGGTAGACGCAGGATTAACCCCGACAGAGGCCTTGCAAGCTGCGACAGCCAATCCGAGAACGGCGTTTGCGCTCAAAGGACGGGGGCGGATCATCAAGGGGGCCAGAGCGGATCTAGTGTTCGTCAAAGGCGATCCGAGCAAAGACATTCTGGCAACCCGGAGCATCACCCGCATTTTCAAAAACGGTTATGAAATCGAGCGCAAAATTATTGTCGCAGAAAAAACCGCCGCAATAAAGCCGGACTTACCAAATGGCTTGGTCAGTGATTTTGAAACTGACCTTGCGACAGGTTTCGGCGTGCCGTGGTTCCAAACCACCGACCAATTGGCCAATGGCACATCCACTGTTGCCCTCAGCCACACCGAGACCGGCACGATGCTGGTCACAGGCGAAGTCACGACAAAATTCATGTTCCCCTGGTCTGGTGCCGGGGTGTTCTTTTCTGAGAACTTCGACAAAGCTTATGATCTGTCGGATTACAAAACCATAAAATTCAGAACCAAAGGCGACGCCCGCAAAATCTCAGTGATGTTCTTTACCAGAACCTCGATGCGCCGCCCGGCAGTGGCCACCTTCAAAATGACCGAAGACTGGTCTGATCAAGCAATTAATCTTGAAACCATTCGCGGCGCAGCAATGGACGAAGTCTACGGCTTCGCGATCACCGCCGGACGGCCCAAAGGCGAATTTGAGTTTG
>JAZGEB010000364.1:0-4914 GCA_036478515.1 Parvularculaceae bacterium
GCGGCCCACAACCTTAATCACATCCAATTCCAGTGTGGCAAAGTCTGGCAGTCTGTCGGTGATAATATCGCCCATCACAATCGGCACTTTATATTGCTTGGTAATGCCTTCCAGGCGCGATGCCAGATTAACGGTATCGCCGATCACAGAATAGGCAAAACGCTGGTCCGAGCCCATATTGCCAACCGTACACTCGCCGCAGCCAAGCCCGATGCCAATTTCTGTGTGAACCTCAAGCGGCGCTTTATCAGGGTCGCTGACGCGCAAGTCATTCATCTCCTTCAAGGTGCTGATCATCAACAGAGCTGCATTGGCAGCTTCCTTGGGGTGATCCACGACATCAAGCGGGGCATTCCAAAATGACAGGATGGCGTCGCCAATAAATTTATCGATGGTCGCATCACTGTCGAGCAAAATATCGGTCATCGGGGTCAGATAGGCATTGAGATATTCGGTCGTGCGTTTTGGCCCGAGCTTTTCAGAGGTGCGCGAGAAATTGCGCACATCGCAAAACATAATCGACAGCTCTCGGTCTTCCCCACCAAGCTCAAGCAAGGCCGGGTCATCCGCAATCCGGTCGACCATTTCCGGGGAGAGATAGAGGTTAAACGCCCCTTTGATCTGGGCCTTTTCACCTTCAGTTAGATAAAAATCACTCACCGATGTCACCAGAAAAACCGCAATGGTCCCGAGAATTGGATAAGTCGGATCGAACAACAAGCCTTCAACCTTAAACAGATGCCATGAGAGATAGGCAATGCCTGCGAGCAAAAATGCTGCGAGAATACCGCCTTTGAGTGACCCCAGGAAATTTTGAGTCAGCGCTATTAATATTCCCGCGACCAAGAGAACCGCCATTTCGACGCCATTAATCCAGTCTGGCCGTTGCAAAAAGCTTTGGGTTAACATCTGCGCCGCGGCTTGTGCGTGGACGGTCACGCCAGGCACGGAGGTATCTTGGATCGGGATAGACACATTATCGCGCAATCCGGTTGCTGATGCGCCAACAAAAACCAATGCGCCGTCAAATTTCTTTTTGAGTGCAGCCTTATCGGCGTTGGGGTCGAGCAAATGCCAAGCAGAAATTTGTTCATTCGACCCAAGAGTGGCATAATGCAGGCGCAGTGCCCCGCGCGGCGTGGTCGGGATAATAATTTTGCCGATCTTAATTTCCGCAATCGCGTCGCGTCCGCGACTGCCATATTTACCGGAGCCAGCGGTACTTTTGATCGTTCCTTTATTTTTGGCGCGCATAGAAATACGCAGCGCCTCTAAAGAGAGGGACGGATAGACCTCCTCACCAATTCGCGCGATCAAAGGTACTTCGCGCTGCACACCGCTTTTTTGGATGGTTAAAAACCCGGCCCCGGCAAGCCGTTTGTCGATAATTTTTTGCGACACCACCGCACCGGAATAATTTTTGATCGCCCCATAAGGGATCGGCGTTTGCTGACTGCCACTATAACTAAACGGCCCATGACGAACTGGTGGCTTAGCCCCATTATCACTATTATTGAGGAAAAAACCGCCAACCACTCTGATTTTTTTAAAGCTTTTACTGAGCAGGACATCATGATCCTGCAAGGCCGATATTTGGCTTAGTTGCTCCTCGGACAGGCCTTGGCGCAGATAGAGCTGCTTCATCTCATTTGGCGAGGTTCGGTCAGGTTCAGAAAACACAATATCGAGGGCGACAGTCGCGGCCCCAACTGCCGCCAATTGCTCAATCAATTCAGCCATCACCGTGCGCGGCCAAGGGAATTGGCCCAGCTTTTCAAGCGCCAAATCATCAATCAGGACAATTTTTATTGGCAATTCTGGTTGCTCACGCGGCGCGGCTTTTTGGTAACTATCGAAGACCAAATTGCCAACACGCTCAAAGCTATTGGGATTGAAAATCTCGGTCGCAAGCAGGCCAAACGTGACCAGCGCGCCCCATAACATAGGGAAAAGCCGAGCATTTTTGCCCTTAAAACCCGAAAACATTTTTGCCGGTTTGGTCATATTCCTCTAAATTTGCCCCAAAGAACTCCCAACGCTGTCACCAAAAAGGTAGACAGAATCCAAACTGGCGTCCAGCATAGCGCAAAAATGACCCTGTTGGCATGTGTTGTATGTCACACCTTTTTACGATTATGCTGGGTCCGGGGCCAAGCCATCAGATAACCTGATGGTTAAGGATAAAAAGACGAAGGGGAGAAGTTATGTCATTACGACGGGTGAAATGTGTCGGTGTTAGTCTCAGCGCAATGGTGCTGGCGATCGCGGGGAGTGCTTTAGCGGCAAACCCAACGATCAGTTTTCAGGATATTCTAAGGGATCCGGGCAATGTCCAGCTAAATCTGGATTACGCCAGACAAGAAGCCAAATCCGGCAACTTGCTGCAGGCCACCGCCGCGATGGAACGCTTACTGATCCACGAGCCGGGCTGGGACGAAGCACGGTTATTTTACGCCATTTTGCTCTATCGCCTTGATGATCCGCAAGCCGCAGAGCATGAATTAGCCAAACTTGAAGGCCGCCCCCTGCCCGGACAAATGATGCATGAGGTCGAAAGCTACCGCGCAAAATCGACTTCGCGCACACAACCCTTTTCATGGGATGCGCATATCGCCCTTGGCTATCGCACAGACAGTGACGCCAGCCGACTATTCGATGATGCTTTTCAGTTTGGCGACCGGACCGAAGATGAGGCGGTCACCACAAGAGCTGGCCTGACGCTCCGGCGCAAGCTCAGTGACACCACCGACACCAATGCTTTTGCCAAAGTGATTTATTATAATCGCGATTATGATGAGTTTTCCGACCGCAGCTTTTCCAATGCCGTCGTGCAAATTGGCTTGGACGGGCAACTGATGGGCATGGACTTAACCGGCATGATTGAACATCGCCAGGTCGATATTGACGGTAATAATTACCTCAAAGAAACCGGTCTTCGGGTGGTCAACAAGCTCCCCCTTGGCGAGCGTTTCGCGCTTGTCGGACAGAATTATTATTTCTCGCAAGATTTCTCAAATGACCCGCCGTTCTCCGGGCAAGGCGTTCGCAGCGGCGATCTCTATGGCTTTGATACCGGGGTTTATTATGATCTGAACCCGCGCAATCGGATCGGCGCAAAACTTCTGTGGTCAAAAAAATCTGCTGATTATGACCCCTTCGCTTATGACAGTCTTGGCTTTAATATCGCCTATGATTTGCGCATCGGTCGCGGCGCTTATTTCGATCTGGATTACTTCGATACGACGGTCAGCTATGATGGCGCAGATTCAAATGTCATTACGGTCGTCGATGACCGCGAGGATGACCGACGCTATTTACGCGGTGCCATTGGCGTGCCGCTCTCGACCTTCTTGCAAGGACGCGGCAGTGCTAATGCGTTTATGAATCCGGAAAAAATCAAATTTGAACTTCTAGCCACAAGAGAAGAGCGGGATTCAAATTACGATACATATGATTTTGACAATACCGGTATCGAGTTCCGGCTCGTATACGGCTTTGGCCATTGAAGGAGATATCCATGAAAAACTTAAAAAAACTCGGCCTACTGACATCTTTGATCGCGTTGATGAGCACATCCGCTTTCGCCCAGGAAGTTGGTGTCAATTCTGCCATGCGCGGCTCCGTCTTAATCGATGAAAGCGAAACCGATGTCGGCGATGATGTCTCTCTTGGCGAAGAAGTTGAAACCGGCGAAGATAGCTCGCTACAAATCCTGCTACTCGACGAAACCGTGTTTACAGTTGGCGCAGAGACGATCTTGACGATTGATGAATTCGTCTATGATCCTGATCAGTCCAGCGGCGAACTCGCAGCGTCGGTCGCCCAAGGCACCTTCCGGTTCATGTCTGGCGGCACAGCGGATGATGTTGATGATGTCGAGATTGAAACCGAAACTGCCTCGATGGGCGTGCGCGGCACCATCATCGAAGGCGTCGTCGGGGCAAGAGCGATTGAATTAGCTGCAGCCGAAGGAATTATCCCCGCTACTGCTGGCAATGCATCGCAAGGGGCAACAATTGTAATGTTGCGCGGCCCCGGTCGCCATTCCAATAGCCTCAACAAACGCGGCGCCGTCGACATCACTTCCGGCGGAATGACCAAAACTCTGCGTACCCAAGGCACAGCCTATTATGTGCCCCGAGCCGGTGAATTTGTCGGGCCATTTGAAGTGACGACCAGCATGTGGGACTTCATGAGCGGTAATCTGCGCACGTCTCCTGCTCAGGCAACGGACAAGCCAGTGCCGCCGATAGATAATGCCCATGCTGAATCAGGCGATGACACCTTTGATGCGAACCCGGATCCGTTTGACCCGCGCAGCTCTGAGACCATTCCTGAATGGCCGACGACCACGGATGATTTCGGTGATAATGGCGCAACTGATATTTCCACTAGCAACCCCTTTGACACGGAATGATAAGGGGCGCCTGGGGCGGTGGTGGTTTGCGAGTGATCCTGAGTCGCCAAAACAAGTCCCCCTAACGGCGCTTTGCAAACCGATTTGCACAGCAAACCTAAAGTGCCGATTGGCCCTTTTGGGCTCGATTAAATAAATCCACTTACCAAGCTGAAACTGCCCGAGATGGATCCCGGCATGCGCCGGGAAGACGGTGAAACACTGCGACCACCCTAATCGCCAAAGCCGACCCATTTGCGTGCGTCGCGATCGCTTAACGCCTCGGCATCATAAATCGCCACGTCCAAACCGAGCGCCTCAGCGGTCAGGCTGCCCATCAAGCGACGTAATTCGTATGCGGATTGATACCGCGACTGGCGTGCGCGCAAGACATTGAGCTTGGCGTTGAGGTTTTCCTGTTCCGCATTCAAGACTTCAAGGGTGGTGCGCTGGCCCACTTCATTCTCAAGCTTAACCCCGCGAAAAGCCAACGCATTGGCTTTGGCCCCGGCTTGCGC
>JAZGEB010000365.1:0-2321 GCA_036478515.1 Parvularculaceae bacterium
CGATAAACACGGCACGGTCTGGAAAATTTCGATGCTGCCTTTGGGGGGCTATGTCAAATTTTTCGGCGATGCGGGGCCGGCGTCTAATCCCGACCCTGATCTCGTCGATGGCGAGGCCAGCGATGAAGCCAAGCCGGTGACGACGCAATTTCCCAATAGCTCCGAAAAAGAGCGCCTGGCCCAAACCTTGACTGAAGAAGAACGAGCCGTTTGTTTCCATTTCAAACCGCTCTGGGCCAAGGCTGCCGTGGTTGCTGCGGGACCGATCGCGAACTTCCTGTTGGCGATTGTGATCTTCACGATGCTGTTCTGGGTCTACGGCGACCGCGAATTAAAACCAGTGATCACAGACTTACTGGAAAATGGACCAGCGGCAGAAGCCGGTTTTCTCGTCGGGGATGTGATCATTGGTCTTGATGGCAGACCGATCAGCACCTTCAACCAACTGGTTGATAAGGTGACGCTCAGCACCGGTGATGAACTGACCATTACGGTTGATCGCAATGGCGATAATGTTGACTTAAAAGTCACGCCGCAACGCATGCCCAAGGAAGATGCCCTCGGCAATACCAATATGGTTGGGATGATCGGCATCACCTCCGGGGCCAATGATCATAAGCTGTTAAAATTCGGACCGGGCGGGGCGGTTATCCATTCGGTCAAAGAAATCAAGCGGATGCTGACGCTGACGGTTAAATTCATCGGCCGCTTAATCATCGGCAAGGAAGACCCCAAACAGCTCTCCGGGCCCATATCGATCGCGAAATATGCTGGCCAAGCGAGCATGATCGGGTTCAGTGATAATGTCGCCGAGGACACCCCGTTCAAAGACCGGTTGATCATGAGCCTGGTCACATTTATTTCCATCGCAGGCTCGATCTCAGTCAGCATCGGCTTTCTCAACCTATTGCCAATACCAATCTTGGATGGCGGTCATTTGTTGTTTTACGGGATTGAGGCGATTTCCGGTCGGCCAGTCCCGCAAAGCGTGCAGATGATTGGTTTCAAAATAGGCATCGTCATGCTCGGGGCGCTCATGATCTTCGTCTTCTATAATGATATCGCAAAATTGCTGGTCAACACGGGGTAAACACCGGTAGAGTTTTCCACAAAATATGTCTTTAAAAGTACACTAGGTAGGTAACCCGTGAAAAAATCAAATCTGACAGGCATTTTGCTCGCATCTGCGGCCACTTTGGGCGCTACAGCACTCTTAGCCCCAGGCGTTTGGGCGCAAGCACCGACGCAAGCGGCGGGTGGCATCACTGTACAGCGGATCTTGGTGCGCGGTAATCAGCGGATTGAGGCAGAAACGGTCCGGTCCTATTTGCCCGTACGCTCTGGCCAGGCGGTCGATCAGTTGACGCTTGATACAAGCTTGAAAACATTATTTGCCACTGGGCTTTTTGCCGACGTAAAAATCACGCTTGAGAATGGCGCAATGATTGTCGATGTGGCTGAAAACCCGATTGTCAATCAAGTCCTTTACGAGGGCAATAAGCGCAAGAAAAAAGACAAGCTCGACGAAGAAGTCCAACTGACCCCGCGCACAGTCTATACCAAGACCAAAATCCAAGCTGACGTGCAACGCATCATCGAAGTCTATCGTCGCTCTGGCCGCTTCGCCGCGACAGTGACCCCTAAAATTGTTGTACTCCCGCAAAATCGTGTCGACATTGTTTTTGAAATAGACGAAGGCCCGGTGACCGGCGTCGCCAAAATTAACTTCAGTGGCAACAAAGCCTTCACCAGTGCTGAACTGTCAAAAGTAATGGTCACGGAAGAAAGCCGATGGTGGAAATTATTCACCTCAAATGATAATTATGATCCGGATCGGCTCGAATATGACCGTGAGCAATTGCGCAAGCACTATACACAAAATGGCTATGCAGATTTTCAAGTTTTATCTGCTGTTGCCGAATTAACACCGGATCGAAAAGACTTCTTCATTACCATGCAAATGGAAGAAGGCCCAAAATATGATTTCGGTAAAGTCAGTGTCAAAACGTCGCTGTCAAAAGTTCAGCCGGAATATTTGGAGCGCGTAATCCCGATCCGCTCTGGCACCGTCTTCAACTCAGAATTGATCGAAAAAGCGACAGAAGCAATCACCTTTGCAACTGGAATTTCCGGCTACGCCTTTGTCGATATCAATCCCAGACTGGCCAAAAACCCCGACAATAAAACGGTCGACATCATCTTTGAAGTCAATGAAGGCCCCCGGGTCTATGTTGAGCGGATAAATATTAAAGGCAATGTGCGGACCCTTGACCGGGTTGTACGACGTGAGATGCGGCTTGCTGAGGGCGATGCTTTTAATC
>JAZGEB010000366.1:0-3085 GCA_036478515.1 Parvularculaceae bacterium
TGGTTGATGGTTGATAAAACAAACGTTTGCCACGGCTTGACCCGCCTGTGCCGGACTATATCCGGTATGGCACCCATCACCTGAACGCGGCGAAAAGAACGATCCGCTCTGTTGTCACTTTCCCGAGGTGGGCTCCACGGTCTGCGCCGTGGAGAGCGGTGATCTGAAGAGCTGTAATTAGGAACTGGTTGATAGATCAGCGGACAGCCCGGATCATGAGCCCCGATATCGATCATGCAGGCCGCAACCTGATTTGATCAGCGGCAAGATTTTATCCAGCCGGCGTTGTTTAGTGGCCGCTTGTTTGGCATCAGAAATATGCTCTGCATAATCGCGCTGGCGGCCTTCGCTCAAAGCGGAAAATTTAGTTTTTAGGGCTTTGTCCTTGCCCAGCGCGGCGGCTAATTCGGGTGGTATTTTTGGTGGTGAGTTCTGCGGCATACTGACTTTATTTCCAGCTTTACGCTGCACCATCGTTTCATCGAGATATTGCCGAATGATTTTTGGCTTAATCTCGACGGCCGATGTCATGCGCCATTGACGCATTGCAATTGTCTTGCCCTGTTGCGCATTGATCAACACGCTCGCCGGATCAGTTAACAAAGCACCTTGATAAAACCACAGGCCAAAATAGGTTTTAAAGCCATTGATCCCAACAAGATTTTTGCCCTCCAGAGTGTAACAGGGCATGCCCCATTTTAGCTCTTCTACCATTTGGGTTGTCGTCAAAATGGTGCGCAGTAAACCAAGCTCGGTTGGCCAGTTTCGCGCATTAGCAAAAAAATCATCGACGGTTTTAGAGTTTTCCATAGTCAGATTTTCATCCCACGCCGCCCCTATACAGGATGTCCTTGATAGGCCTGAATAGCCTCATTGCAAACGTCTTGTCTTGGGCCGGGTTGTCCCTCTTCATAAGCGTCAAGCTCAATTACATTCCGGTCTGGATCTCGAATAAAGACGGCATGTAAGCTTTTAAAGTTTATCTCGCCGGTCAATGGGATGGATTCATTTGCTAGAAATGTTTTGGCCTCGGTGAGATTTTTCACTTTGTAAGAAACATGCGTGATGCCGGAGTATTTTTCATCAACATCCATCAAGATATTATTCCCGTCGGAAGCTGTGCTGGGCCCCAACAGGTTAAGCACGACGCCGGAAGAATGTTGCATGATGACGGGGTGACCTTTTTCAAAACCGGCATCGGTTATCAATTTGAATCCCAGGATTTTATAAAAATCAATTGAACGCGATTTATCGCTCACCCGAATGCCAATGTGATCCACTTTTTCGATGTCAAGCATGTCTCTCTCCAAGGCTTTGATCATAGTCAAAAGGCACTTTGATGTCTACTGACCGCGTAAATATGCCTCGCCTTGTGAAATTTGCCAGCATCGTTAAGGTGAAATCTGTTGGCATTTTTGAGTTGTTTTTATCGCGTTTGGTCTGGATGAGGGGTTTTTGATATGCGTAAAATTTTCTTGACACTGATGGTCATTACCGCCGCTTTGGTAATCGTTCCCTATGTCTGGATTGGCATGGGTGATAAGCCATTTGACGATCAGGCGCGCGCTTTGGCGCCGGGTGAGTTTGCGGCGCTCTCTAGTGGTCAGGTGCACTATGTCTGGGTTGAGCCCGCCCCGGAGAATGCCAATGGCGAGACCGTGGTGTTGTTCCATGGGCTATATGTGCCCAATTTCATGTTTGTCGCTAATGCTGAGGCGCTTGCAGCATCGGGTTATCGGGTTTTATTGCCGGACCATTATGGCCATGGATTTTCGGATCGGCCAACAGAAGATTATGATCAGGCTTTCTTTGCACGCCAAGTAGGCGATCTCCTGACGGCGACAGGCATCAAGACCCCAGTTATTCTTGGCGGCCAATCGACCGGTGCAATGGTCGCAACTCTTTACGCTAGTCAGTATCCAGAACATGTAAAGGCACTGCTACTGATCGTCCCGGCGGGGATACGCATGCAAGGGAGTGATCAAACGCCAATGTCAAAAATCTTGCGGGCCCCGGTTGTCGGCGAATGGGTCTGGCGGGTGCTGGCACGGCGCAAATTGCGCGCGCCTTATGTCCCGGCATGCACAACCTGCGGCGATGGAAAATTATTAGGCGATGCCTATGTGCAGGCTGAGTATCGCGGTTATTTTCCGGCGATGCTGAACATATTGCGCCACTTTCCATTGCGCCGGCAGGAGGCAATTTTCAAAACGACCGCTGAAGCCGGGGTGCCAATACTGGCGATTTTCGGAGCCAAAGATGAAACCGTCCATATTGAGAGCGCAAAAATTTTGGCCGAAGTCGCCCCGGACGCCAAGATTGTGATCATCGAAGAGGGTGATCACAGCGTCAATTTTCGCAATGTCGAGGCGGTTAACCCGGTGTTGTTGGAGTATTTAAAAGCGGCACTTTGACTACAGAGAATTGCCTTTCAACTGCTCGAAAGATACGTCGAAGACCAAGGCTCTCGTCGTTTCTCGGGAAAGCCTTTGCTTCGGCGGCGATAGAGAGTAGTTTTGCCAATCTGATGCGGCTCTACTGGTCTAAACAAAGGTACATATCCCATGGCATCTGCCGAAAAAGTCACCATTTCCGTCGATGCAATGGGCGCTGATGGCGGCCTTGAGGCGACCCTTGGCGGCTGTATTCAGGCCTTAAAAGAAGGGGTTGCGGCGAATTTGCTGCTGCATGGCCAAGAGGCCGAGATCAAGCCAGTGCTTCAGCGCCTTGGCGGGGCGGAATTTGCTGAGCGGCTCGAAATTCGCCATGCGGATCGGGTCGTCACGATGGAAGACAAGCCAACCCAAGTGATGCGCCGGGGCAAAGATACCTCGATGTGGGGGGCGATTGCTTCGGTCAAAAATGGCGATGCGCAAGCAGCGATTTCCTGCGGCAATACCGGCGCGCTGATGGCCGTTTCGATGTTGCAATTACGCATGATCGAGGGCGTCTCGCGCCCGGCGATCACCGCTGGCTGGCCGACGATGACAGGCCGCTCGGTGGTGCTCGACGTCGGCGCAAATGTTGAAGCGACCGCCGAGCAGTTGGTCCAGTTCGCGATTATGGGCGAGGCTTATTACCGGGC
>JAZGEB010000367.1:0-2243 GCA_036478515.1 Parvularculaceae bacterium
TATAGGTGTCGCCTGATTTAGGTGTCACCTGATTTAACGGCTTTGCTATTTGATCTTTAAAACCCCGCGCCATTGAGCGCGGGTTTTTTGTTGGCCATTCTATGGTACAAGGGGCACCATGACCGTCAAAAGAATCGTCGCCGACATTGCTACGCAAGACCCAGGAAAAGCCCAAAATTTTTATGGCGACATTCTTGGTCTTGATCTGTTGATGGACTTTGGCTGGATCAAGACATTTGGCACGACGACCAGCATGTCTGTTCAAATCAGCTTCGCCTCTGAAGGCGGCTCCGGCACGGCGGTGCCTGACCTATCCATAGAAGTGGAAGATGTTGATGCCATTTATGACAAAATGAAACAAGCCGGTTTCGCCATCGACTATGATCTGGTTGATGAGCCATGGGGTGTGCGTCGGTTTTTTGTTCGGGACCCCTTTGGCAAGCTGGTCAATATATTGGCCCACAAATAGGGGGTGAGGAAGAAGGTCAATTTGGTGGGAATGCCCCCCCATCTTCTTGGGCGAGGTGCTGAGCGTAGCGAAGCGGAGGGGGTAAGTCGGGCAAGAAGCAAAACTCCAAGAGGCAACACAGCTACCCCTCATCCGTCATCCCGCCGTCAGCACTTTGATCGCCCGGTTAATATCTGCATCTGTGGTCCGCCAGCTTGAGACCGAGAGACGGAACGCTGGCTTGCCTTGCCAGACAGTTGTGCCGAACCAGATTTGACCGCCCGCTTGCAAACGTGCCGTAAACTCTGCCGGGGTCTCGGCCCCCGTTGTGGTGCACAAAACCTGATTGAGTGGGACATCGCCAACCACTTTGATACCGTTCTTGCCGTCAATGCCCTTGGCGAGCTTTTGCGCTTGCGCGCAATGGCGCTCAACCAATTCGCAAACGCCGCTGCGGCCGAGGGTTTTGAGCACCGCCCAAATCGCGATACCCCGCGCGCGGCGGGAAAATTCCAAAGTCAGGCTTTTTTGAGCATGAGTTTCTGCGCTCGCATAGACCGCATCTGAATTCATGATACGGGCCATCGCCTCGCCATCTTTGACAATCGCCATCGCGCTATCATAAGGCGTATTCAGCCATTTATGGCCATCCGTGGTCCAACTATCTGCCAATTCCAAGCCTTCGGTCAAATGCCGATGGGTCTTTGTCGCTCGCGCCCAAAGGCCAAACGCGCCGTCAATATGGGTCCAAGCCCCTGCCTTTTTGGCTTTGGCTATTAACGGCGCGAACGGATCAAAATCTCCCATATTCACTTCGCCAGCTTGCAAACAAAGGATCGTCATTGCATCCAAGGGCGGTAATTGCGCCGGGATAATCCGTCCACGCTGGTCGGTTTTGGCTTTGATAATTTGTTTGGTGCCAATGCCCAAAATCCGAAAAGCTTTGATAATTGATATATGGGTAATGTCCGAGACCACAACCTTGATCTGAGGCGAACCGCTCAACCCCTCTTCCTCAACATTCCAACCTTGGCGGGCTAGGAGTTGATGGCGAGCCGCAGCAAAACAAGACACCCCGCAAGCGGTCGCACTAGTGCCAAAGCCTATGGCCGCTGCACGCGGCAAATCCAATATATCGAGCACCCAGTTGGCGGCGACAGATTCAAGCTTAGCCGCGATCGGGGAATTCATTTGCGAGGAAGCACATTGGTCCCACACGCTGACCATCTTCTCCGCTGCCGCAGCAGCAGGCAGCAACCCGCCAATGACAAAGCCAAAATAATTGGGGCCGGTAGAAACGCTCGTCGCTGGCGAGCCGACCTCGTCAAGTTGCGCCAACATTGCTTCTGGGCTCGTCGGATCGGCTGGCAATGGCTGATCAAAAACATCCAGCGCCAACAAATCTGTCTCGCTTGGAAAAACCCGCCGCGTCGCCACCGATTGGCGATAAGCATTTGCCCGCGCATCCGCGTCCGCCATCAATTCGTGCTCTTTGTTCATGGTGCCGCTCTCCCTTTTTAATTTCACCCCCTCCTGTAACGCAGCGCATGACAGATCAAAACCCTTTTTGACAGGGTGGTAGTGCGCTGCGGTGTTCCCATTTTTTATTTGACATTTAATTTACTTTGTGTTTTAAAGTAATTGTTGATTACAACTATTCTATAAATACTGGCGCTATACCTGATACCAAATGAAAAAAGGGGATCCCCCCGATATTTTATCAACCATGGAGAAGAGACATGAAGACCTTTTTGACCACATTGTTAGCCCCCGTTCTGGCCAGTGCAGCCCTTTT
>JAZGEB010000368.1:0-3295 GCA_036478515.1 Parvularculaceae bacterium
CAATCAGAGCGATACCGGCAAAAATCGCCAGCGCGGTCTCCTGTGCAGTGCCTTTTTTCATCGTCCTACCTTGCCCCAATTTTGGCCCCAGCTCTGGCCCAACTTATTTGCCGTCCCAAAACTCTCAAATTCTGACGCTGATGTAAAGCCAAGGCTTCCACAAGGTCGTATCATCCCCCTTGCATCCCCCCCTTGCATCCCAACGCTTGCCCGCTTACATCCCGGCCCATGGCTAAACGATTTAAAACATCCAAAGGCCCGACCCAGCGACAGCTACGGGCGGGAGAATTGATCCGCCACCAATTGGTGGATATTTTCCAGCGCGAGCCGATGCCGGACCCGGCGCTGGAAAAAGTCTCGATCACCGTCTCACAAGTCAAAGCCTCGCCGGATTTGCGCAACGCCACTGCCTTCGTCTCGGCGCTTGGCGGCAAAGGCTTGAGGATCAAAAAGGGCTGCGCTGACGAAGCTGATATGATCAAACGTCTCAATAGCATAGCGCCACTACTACGCAAATTTCTCGGCGCCAGACTGGAAATGAAATACACGCCTGACTTGCATTTTCTGTCTGACAACAGCTTTGATGAAGCCGAAAAAATTGAACGCCTTTTTGAAACCGACCGTGTCGCAAAAGACTTAGCTGAAGATTAAATCACATCGCGCGATGGCGAAGTGTTAATATTTCTTTGACAAAGCCTCCCCAGTAGATAATCTAAAGGCCAGCTACAAAGACAGTAGGGGCTACAAAAAATGAAATTCTTTAAAAGAAAACCTAAACTTACCACAATGACCAAGAAGGCAGCTAAGGCTGCGGGCGATGCTGGTGAAACCGCATTATGCGAGATTGAGCTACCAGAAACGGTTGAGCAAGCGCTCAAAGACAGCAAAAAAGGTGCAGCTCTCACCGAAGAAACTCTGGCCAAAGCCGCTGGCGGTATTGTGCCGTCAGAAATGGCCGCGGTTCATTTGTTTCCCGGCTTTGATGGCGAAGCTTTTGATCTTGCTTATGGCGCAACCGCCGAAGCAACCCACGGCATGGGTGCTTCAACCCCGGTTTTGATGATGCGCTGGAAGGGTGAGACCAATTGGTTCACCCTGCCGCCGATGTTCAACACCGCCATTATCGGTAAAATCTCAGAACGCGAGAGCGAAAAAGATTTGAACCGTCTGTTACGCGACAGTGGCTATGATGTCGAAGGCATTGGCGGCCGCAAATAAGCGACTGAAAAAGTTACTTTTAAAAACCGGGTCTTTCGAGGCCCGGTTTTTTTTTGCGCCTTGACCGGTGCGCCCGCAAATGATTTACCCCGCCTTCCCTAGCGCTGTTGTCGTCCGATCCGACATGAGCGCCCGATGAAGGAAAAGAGATATGGGTAGACGCCGCAAAAAAGGCCGGGCCGTCCATGGCTGGCTGGTTCTCGACAAACCATATGATTTTGGCTCGACCGAAGCTGTCTCAAAAATTCGCTGGCTCTATGACGCCCTAAAGGCAGGTCATGCTGGTACGCTCGATCCGCTTGCCACCGGCATTTTGCCGATTGCGCTGGGCGAAGCGACCAAAACCGTGCCCTTTATTCAAGACGGATTAAAGCGCTATCGCTTCACCGCCAAATGGGGCGCGGCCACGACCACCGATGACACCGAAGGGGACATTATTGCTACCTCTGACCATCGTCCGTCTAAAGAGGAAATCATCGCGGCATTGCCGAATTTCATTGGCGACATAGACCAAGTCCCGCCAGCTTTTTCAGCGATAAAAATCGCCGGGGAGCGGGCCTATGATTTAGCCCGCGATGGCGAGGAAGTGATCTTGGCTGCCCGGACCATCCGGGTGATTGATTTCAAGCTGATCGAGGCAACCACAGACCAAGCCGTTTTTGAAGCTGTCACTGGCAAGGGCACATATGTCCGGGCGCTGGTACGTGATTTGGCTGAAATCCTCGGCACAAAAGCCCATGTCGTCGGCTTGCGCCGCACCGGCGTGGGTCCGTTTACGGAAGATATGGCGGTGTCCTTTGACGATATTCTGGGGGAGCCGGTGAGCAAAGAAACCGACCGGACAAAATATACGCCAGAACACCTCGATGGGTTTCTGGTCAGCATGGAAGCCGCCTTGGCTGATCTGCCATCTGCAAGTCTATCCGGCGGCGACGCGGCCAAATTGCGCCAAGGCCGCACGATCATCATCCAGCCGCCTATCGCCAAAGGCATCAGAGGCGATCATGTCGGGGCGATCGAGGCGGTGCTGGCGCTGAACGATGACCAGCCGGTGGCGCTATGTGCGCTCGATGGGCTAAAGCTGATACCATTTAAAGTGTTTAATTTTGGCTGATATATATGGGCTCACTGATTAAATTGCAGCGACGCTAATTGGGCATAGAGGCCCCCCGTTGCGATCAACTCTTCATGGGTGCCTTGGTCAACAATCCGGCCTTCATCCATGACAATGATGCGGTCGGCTTTTTTCACCGTCGCCAAGCGATGGGCAATGACTAAGGTCGTGCGGTCTTTTGAAATATCGGCAAACGCCTGCTGCACCATCCGTTCGCTTTCAGCATCCAGCGCGCTGGTCGCTTCGTCGAGCAACAAAACGGGGGCATCGCGCAAAATTGCTCTGGCAATCGCGATGCGTTGGCGTTGCCCGCCAGACAAAGTTGCGGCGCGCTCGCCAAGATCGGTTTCATACCCTTGTGGCAGCCGCATGATAAACTCATCTGCATAGGCCGCTTTTGCCGCGGCGATTACATCCGCATCGCTCGCACCTTCGCGGCCATAGCGAATATTCTCCAGCGCTGAGCCAGAAAACAGCGGCGTTGCTTGTTGCACAATCGCAAATTGACGACGCAAATCTTGCGGATCAAGATCACGATAGGACAATCCATCAATTTGTACCTCGCCTTTTTGCGGATCATAAAGCCGCAGCAACAGCTGAAACAAAGTGGTTTTACCGGCCCCGGACGGGCCAACCAACGCGACCGTTTCCCCGGGCGACACGGTTAAGGAAATACCCTCCAAGGCTTGTTGTTCTGGCCGTGTCGGATAGGAAAACCCAACCGCGTCAAAGCGCAATTCCCCGCTCGCGCGGGTCAGCGGCGTCGGGTTTTGCGGCGCGGTAATCACCGGCTCTTCGCTCAATAGTTCCATCAAGCGCTCGGTCGCCCCAGAAGCGCGCAATAATTCCGTCCATGTCTCGGTCAAAAAACCGGCACCGGAAACCGCGAAAAAAGCGAGCAAGGAGAATTGCAAAATTTCCCCGGCGCTAATTGTATTGGCGGCGACTTGGGTCGCGCCATAC
>JAZGEB010000369.1:0-2005 GCA_036478515.1 Parvularculaceae bacterium
TCCCCTTGCGCGCCATAAGTCAGCTTGGTTTGAAACCCGACCATATTATAGAGCGTACCCAGCGCATTATCCTGGCGCAATTGCAACACCGCATGAGGCCGCTCCCCGGTGCGCGGATCGGTCAGGCCAACCGGCTTCATCGGCCCAAAGCGCAATGTTTCGCGGCCCCGCTCCGCCATCACTTCAACCGGCAGACAGCCCTCAAAATAAGGTGTATTTTTTTCCCATTGTTTAAAGTCGGTTTTCTCGCCCGCCAGTAACGCATCAATAAACACATTATATTCTAACTCGGTGAATGGCAGGTTGACGTAATCCGCGCCGTCCCCGCCGGGGCCTTTTTTATCATATCGCGACTGCATCCACGCGACATCAAAATTAACCGAGTCCTTATAGATGATCGGTGCAATCGCATCGAAAAATGCCAATTCATCAACCCCGGTAATCGCGTGAATGGCCTCAGCCAATGGCAAGGAGGTCAGCGGCCCGGTGGCAATAATCACATGAGCCCACTCTTCTGGCGGCAGGCCGGCAATTTCTTCGCGCACCAAAGTGATCCGCGGATGTTCCTCAATCGCTTTGGTCACCTTGGCCGAGAAATGATCGCGGTCAACCGCCAATGCGCCCCCGGCCGGGACTTTAGTCACATCAGCGCAAGCCATGATCAGCGAGCCGCAGCGGCGCATTTCTTCATGCAGCAAACCAACGGCATTATTTTGGGCATCATCAGAGCGAAAGGAATTAGAACAAACCAACTCTGCAAGGCCATCGGTTTCATGGGCCTCGGTTTGTTTGACGCTGCGCATTTCATGCAAGATGACCTGCCCGGCTACGCCAGCAGCTTCCAATTGTTGAACCGCCTGCCAAGCCGCCTCAGAACCCGCGAGGCCGCCGCCAATGATGTGAATGTCGGTTGATTTTTTTGTAGAATTATCTGTCATAAGAAGTGGTTTAGAGGAAAGTTGGCCCGAGCAAAAGAGTGAAACACAAGTGTCAAAGAGCCATGTAAGAACCGCTCGCCGGTTTGGCGTAGAGCAAATTGATTTTGGGCGGGAGTATTGACCCCTCACCCAAATTTTAAGAAAAATTTGTGCCTCTCCCAAGGGAGAGGCTATATATCTCAAACTTTCTGTCTTTTGCCTCTCCCTTGGGAGAGGCACAAATTTCACCTTTTGAAATTTGGGTGAGGGGTCGATAGATCAGTTTAGAAAAACCGCTCCCCACAGCAAACCGTCATCCCGAATTTATTTCGGGATCTCAGGACGTGGCTTGGTGTGCTTGCCTCACGGGATCCCCCCGGATCAAGCCCGGGTCAGGAAAACAAATTCAGGATGACCGATTTTTGGCGTCAGGGGTGTTGGGGTTAGGTGTTTTGCCGCCACGCGTTTCGGCTTCGGGATCTCGAGCGGCGAGTCCAACCCGCCTGTTAGCGCTTTGCCCGCGCCAGCACCGCTTGCGCCTGCTTTAAATGCGGGCGATCGAGCATCTGGCCGTCGAGACCTACCGTTCCGGCGCCGGGGTTGGCGGCAAAAGCAGCAATCACCTTTTCGGCATGAGCGATCTCATCGCTTGAGGGCATGAAGCTGTCATTAATCGGCCCGACTTGGCTCGGGTGGATCGCCAATTGGCCGGTGAAGCCTTCGGCGTGGGCGGCTCTGGCAACATCGCGCAGGCCCTGCTCATTCCGGAAATCACTGAACAGTGTTTCCACCGGTTCCACCCCGGCAGCCCGCGCCGCCACTAATGTCAGGGAACGGACCATTTTATAGGTAAAGGCGAACTCCCCGTCGGCGTCCTTGTTGCCAGACGCGCCAAGCGCGGTGCTTAAATCTTCCGCCCCCCAGGTCAGACCATAAAGCCGGGGCAAATCAGCCTTAGCATAATCCCCGAGGGTCAATACCGAGCCAGCTGTTTCGGTCGCCACCGGTAAAATTGGTGTCGTCCCGCGCGCTAACCCGAAACTATCCTCGCACGCGCTGAGCAATTTAGACAGGGTTTCAATATCCTG
>JAZGEB010000370.1:0-4733 GCA_036478515.1 Parvularculaceae bacterium
TCAGGAGACAGATGAAATGCGTAAGCGCCGACAAAATAGAGACCACTCTTTTTCGCCCAAAAAAATCACCGCCCGGCTGTGGCAGATAAAATTGCGCCGGGCTGAAATCAGACTTGCCCTTGACCAATTGAAGCTCGCTTCAGCACAAGCGGCTATGGCCCGGACGCGCGAAGACAACGCTCGTGAACAGGCAATCGCGGCGCAAAAGGCAGCCCTTGCTGCCAGCCCCGCCGGTCAGGCACGGGCACGTTTGCAAGAGCGTCTGCGCGCCAATTCTCAATATTATTTGGATATTCTAAATTATGCCCAGGATAGCGAAGAGCGCGCAGCCTATGGGCGCGCCAAAGCGGCGGCGGATCTTGCGGCCATCGCGACATCGAATAATCCGATCTGGAAAGCCAGCCAAATAGAATTGGGCCGGTCGCTGGTTCCAGGGTTTCAAGGGCCAAATGGTGAGCGTGAGCCTCAGGCGCGCCAGAGCCACGATCAGGACGTCACCATCTTGCAGCCCCGGCGAGGGGCGGCCCTGGGGGCTGATGAGAGTAGCTTTCATGGTCATGACTTGCCGTGGTGATATCTTTTCGTAAAAAGGCGCGAGCTCGAAAAGAACACGCCGACGCGTCGGCGAGAGAGCCCCTCAAATGAAGCTGTCATCCCGGGCGCAGACCCGGGATCTCGTGCGGCCAGCACTGGTTGACGGGTTAAGCGGTGGCCCCCTCCGACGCCACCTCACCCATGAATGGGGGAGGAATAAGGAGCGCCAGCGAAGCGGAGGGGGTCAGCGGTTCCCCAACAAGAGTGAAAAGCACAGGCGCGGTACAGGCCGCATATGGACCGGCGGGCAAATTACGTCTTGCCTTCCTACGCTACTTCCCTACACCCCTTGGCGATGTTAAAAATTTCAAATCTAGATTACCGCGTCGAAGCGCGGGCGCTGTTTCTCGATGCTAATGCGCAAATCTCGCCGGGCTGGAAAGTCGGCTTGGTCGGGCGCAATGGCACCGGCAAGTCGACCCTTCTGGGGCTTATTCGCGAAGAGATCGCCCACCCCACTGGCGACAGCTCGATCCGCCTGCGCAAAGGCGCAACCCTTGGCTGGGTCGCGCAGGAAGTTGCGCCCACTGATGACAACATATTGGACGTTGTGCTCGCCGCCGATATAGAACGCCATACCTTGATGCAAGAAGCTGACACGGCCGAAGACCCGGAGCGGATTTCTGACATTCATATGCGCTTGCTCGATATTGATGCTTGGACGGCCGAGGCGCGGGCAGCGGAAGTGTTGAACGGGCTGGGCTTTAGTAATGCCCACCTGTCCCGGGCGACACGGGAATTTTCCGGCGGTTGGCGGATGCGCGCGGCTTTGGCCGGGGTATTGTTCTCGCAGCCTGATTTATTGCTGTTGGATGAGCCAACCAATTATCTCGACCTTGAAGGCGCGGCATGGCTTGAAGGCTATATTCGAAAATATCCGCATACAGTGCTTATCGTCTCCCATGACCGAGACTTATTGAACCGCTGTGTCAGCCATACGATGGCGCTTGAGCATCAAAAATTGTCGCTCTCAACGGGCGGCTATGATGCGTGGTTAAAATTACGCGCCGCCAAAGTTGCGCAACTGACCTCGCAACAAGAAAAACAGGAAAAAGACAAAGCGCATCTACAAGCCTTTGTTGATCGGTTCAAAGCCAAGGCCTCGAAAGCCAAGCAAGCGCAATCTCGGGTTAAGATGCTGGAGAAGATGCAAGACATCACGATCCCGCTTGAAGAACGCACGACACCGTTTAACTTTGCCGATCCAAAAGACGAATTGTCGCCGCCAATGTTGGTCTTGCGCGATGCTGATCTTGGTTATGGCGAGGGCGCAAAAATTTTGCACGGGGTTGATTTGCGCGTTGACCCTGATGATCGGATCGCGATTGTCGGGACCAATGGTCAGGGTAAAACCACCTTGGTCAAATCCATCGCCCAACGCTTACCACTGATGGCTGGCGAATGCACAGCCCCCGGATCAATTCGCATCGGTTATTTCTCGCAAGACCAGCTTGATGAATTAGTCCTCGGTGACACAGTCCTCGACCATGTGCGCCGGGCTTTGCCCAAGGACACACCAGAAGGCAAACGCCGGGCCAAAGCCGCGCAAATGGGATTCAGCCATGAAAAAGTTGAGACCCGGGTGGAGAAACTCTCCGGCGGTGAAAAAGTCCGCCTGCTGCTCGGCCTGATGGCGATCGATGAGCCGCATGTGTTGATCCTTGATGAGCCAACCTCGCATCTGGATATTGATAGCCGCGAAGCGCTGATCTACGCCTTGAATGATTTCAAAGGCGCAGTACTGCTGATCACCCATGATGTGTTTCTGGCCGAAGCGACAGCCGATCAATTATGGTTGGTCAAGGATGGTAAAGCGCAACCCTATGCCGGTGATATTAATGAATATCGCAAGCTGGTGACCCAAGCAGATAGGAGCAAGTCTGCGGTAGCTTAAAGTCAGGATACGGAGGTAATCAATTCTCGCGCGGTCTCGTGAAGATTTCCATTGGTCGCCAGCACTTGCCCTTTTAGATGCGGGGCACCGCCAAGCTGATCGATCTCGCCATAAATGCCGCCTGCCTCTTGCACCAGGACCAGTCCCGCGCATACATCCCATGGCTCAAGGCCACGTTCCCAATAAGCATCAAAGCGGCCCGCCGCGACCATGGCCAGATCAAGGGATGCTGCGCCAAAGCGGCGGATGCCAGCGGTTTTTTCGAGCACCGCTTGCGTTTCCTTCAACGCCAGCTCGCGACCCTCTTTGCCTTGAAAAGGCAGGCCGGTGGCGAACAGACTATCGTCGAGATTTTTGCGACCAGAAACCCGCAAGCGCCGATCATTGCAATATGCGCCCTCGCCATGTTCGGCGGTGTAGAGTTCATCGGTGATCGGATTATAGACCAAGCCTGCATAGGGCTTGCGGTCGCGCTCAAGGCCGATGGAAATCGCAAAATGCGGCAATGTGTGGAGAAAATTTGTGGTGCCATCAATCGGGTCGACGAAGAAGCGGTTGGAATTATCTTTGCCTTCAATGATCCCGCGCTCTTCCAGAATAAGCCCATATTTGGGTCGGCCCCGCTGCAACTCTTCGAGAATAATATCTTCGGCTTGGGTATCGGCATTAGAGACAAAATCTGACGCACCCTTGGAGCGAACCTGCAAGGCATCAACCTCGAAATAATCCCGGCGCAGGGACTTGGCCGCCTTACGGGCAGCAGCGATCATCACAGTCATAACGGCAGAATGGTGGGCCATGGGCTTTAGGTCTCTTAATCGTTCATCCCCTTGGAAGAGGGAGTACAGGGGGGCGGGCGCACAATAGACCTAAGCCATTTGGGCGCAAGCGCAAAGGCGCGTGTTTGATGAATTATTTTGCCCGTGATCCCATAAATGCTGGTGCTTAAATCGCCAGCACATCGCCGGCACAATGGACCTCGACACCGCCCTCGCGTTGCAGCAGCAGTTGGCCAGTTGCGTCGATCCCTTGATAAATTCCGCTAACCCGCCGGTCGATTGCGCCGGCCTGGATCTCGATGCGCTCGCCCAAGCGGTATGCAGCGCCAAGATAGTCATCGCGAAGCCCGGCAAAACCAGCTGCTTGCCAAGTGGCAAATCGCCCTAACAAGGCCGGTATCAATAGGCTCAAAAACTGATCCCGGTCTACGCTTGGGGCCATCTGATTGAGGGCAGTGGCTGGATAGGGCAAGTCATCCGGGTGGTGACGAATATTAACCCCGATACCCAGAACCGCTGCGTCGGCTTCGCGCTCGATTAAAATGCCAGCGAGCTTGGCGCCATCGACCAATACATCATTGGGCCATTTGATCTTGGTCGAGTTGAGCCCAGCCAACGGCCCGACCACGTCGCGAATGGCGAGTGCCGCCATGTGAGAAAGCGTTGGCAAAGCGGGCCAATTTGGCTGGGCGCGCAGCACCAAACTCATAAACAGATTGCCCGTTGGCGAGTGCCAGCGGCGTTGCATCCGCCCGCGACCAGCGCTTTGGCGATCGGCATAGACAAGGGTCAAATCCGGTGCGCCTTCGCGGGCCAGGCCTTTGGCGACATCATTGGTGCTGGAGACGTCAGCGACGAAATGCGGTGTCACCAAATCTGGGAGCACTAGCGACGTCATGTTTCGTCATTAGGGGGGGGAAGTTTAGCGCCATCGAGCAATTGTTGGCTTTGCTTTTCGACCAGCGCATCACGTTTTTTGGCCGCTGTTGTTCGGCCATATTTTGCCCGATTAGTGGCGGCGACTTGCTCTTTGGTCTGGCGTTTTTTCGCCTTGCGAGCCTGTCGCAGATTAACAATGTCAGCCATGATCAGTGAGCTGGGACTGGCTCATCGACTGGCTCTGGCGCGACGCTATGGCCATCTGCGACAGGGTCGATCTCGCCGGTTTCAAGGGTCGCTTCGGGGGTCGCAACAATTGGCGCCGGAAAGGCAACAGGCGCATCGGACAGGGTTTGCAAGTAAGCAAGAATATTGGCCCGCTTGGTGTCCTTGCTGACACGTTGGTTCATCGCGGTGCCGGGCATGAAGCTGCCAGAATTTTTCAATAAGCCATCAAGGCTCTCATACGTCCAATTGCCGCCAAACTCTTGCATTGCGCCGGAATATTTGAAGCCCTCAACAGAGCCGATCGGGCGGCCAACAATATTCCATAGATTTGGTCCAGTGCTGGTCGCGCCGCCCTTGTC
>JAZGEB010000371.1:0-4525 GCA_036478515.1 Parvularculaceae bacterium
TACCACTTGATTTGCCGGTTTTGACGCCGCCGGGGGTGCCGGCTGCTGCGCCAGTGCGGGCACCGGGTTTGGCTCTGGATTTAGAACCCGGTTTTCCACTTGGTTTTCCACTTGATTTCCCACCCGGTCTGCCGCCAGATCTCCGTTCAGTTTTTCCCCCAGCGTTCCCCTCTGTTTTCCCCACAGTTTTCCCCCATGTTTTGCGCGGTCGTGCGGGCCGGCTCGGCGTTGTCGAGGCACCAGCCTCGATCGCGTTTTCAGTCGCGGCACTAGTTGTGTCACGCGCGACTTTTGGTTTGCGATTGCCGCGTTTGCCGGTTGCAGAGTTTTGACTGCGCTGGGAGGGCGGTTTTTGGCCGCTGCGACGTGCCGGGCTATTGCCGCTTCTTTTAGGTGGCAATTTGCGGGTTTTAATCTCGGCTTTGGCGGCGATAAAATCTTCTGGCAACGGCGCAACCGGAATGGCTTGGCGCGTCACTTTTTCAATTGCTTTGAGATAGGCTTTTTCTTCCGCGTCGACAAAAGAAATGGCCTCGCCAGAAGCGCCGGCCCGGGCGGTGCGGCCGATGCGGTGGACATATTGTTCCGGCACATTGGGCAAGTCATAATTTATCACATGGCTGACCCCGGGAATATCGATGCCTCTGGCGGCAATATCGGTGGCAATAAGGATTTGGGTTTCGCCGGAGCGAAACGCCGCTAAAGCGCGTTCGCGTTGCGGCTGGCTTTTATTGCCATGGATTGCGGCGGCTTTAATGTTCGATGCGCCAAGCTGGCGTACCACGCGGTCTGCGCCATGTTTCGTCCGTGTAAAGACCAGCGCGCGCTGTACCGCTTCGCGTTGGATTGTCAGGGTCAGGAGCGCTGGCTTGTCGGCTTTGCTGACAAAAATCAGGCGCTGGGTCACCCGCTCAGCGGTGGTCGCTTGCGGTGCAACCGACACTTTGGCCGGGTCGGTGAGAAACTGCTTGGCAAGATCAGCGATCTGCCGGGGCATGGTCGCGGAGAAGAACAAGGTCTGGCGTTTCTTTGGCACCATCGGTACGATTTTGCGCAAGGCATGAATGAAGCCCATATCGAGCATCTGGTCAGCTTCATCGAGGACCAGAATTTCAACATGTTTCAAGGTCACTGCATTTTGACCCATGAGGTCGATCAGGCGCCCTGGTGTTGCCACCAGCACATCAACGCCCCTCGACAATTCGCGGATCTGGCGGTTGATATTGACGCCGCCAACAACCATGCACACGGATGGTTTGAAGAACTGGCCATAGGTTTGGTATGACTTGGCGATTTGCCCAGCTAATTCGCGGGTCGGGGCGAGGACTAGTACCCGGGCAGATTTTGGCGGGCGGGGGATGGTGTTACGGCAAATATGGTTGAGGCTGGGCAAGGCGAAGGCGGCGGTTTTGCCGGTGCCGGTTTGGGCAATGCCGAGCAGGTCGCCACCGCCAAGCACCAACGGGATCGCTTGGCGTTGGATTGGGGTCGGGGTGGTATATTTTTCTGCTTCCAGAGCCTCTAAAATAGGTTTGGCGAATTGAAAATCAGAAAAGTCAGTATGGGTTTCAGTCATGGTTTCGAGTTTGTTAGTCAAAATATTTCTCACAAAATTGTCGCCATGGTCAGCACTTTACATGCGGGACACATAGCTTGAGGTCATAAACGACCCGCGTGACAGAGGCGTAAGGGGAAGGGGTTTGTCTTCTTGGTCGAGGGAAGCTGGCTACCGGTGCTTTTTCGCGATCTCGGTTTCACGCTGCCAGTCCCAGCGGAGGTAATCCGCCAGACAAGGGCGACATGGGCGCTGGCGCGGCATATGTCAACCCTATTGGGGTGTATCTATAGTCACGGGTATCCCTCCTTTAGTAATGTGAGAACTTCATTCCATGTCAGTCGGATAGGCCTGCGTCTTACGGCTTTAACGCGCATCTGTTGAAACAGAGGTATCATACTCGCGTAGCTATCGATAACCGGTAAATGCGAGTTCAGGTCCCGGCCTTTAAACCTTGGAAAATAATCTAAGTCATTTACCAGAAACAAAGCTATTGAACGATACTCACTTTCATTATTGCCATCAAATCCAAGAAACTTATGGTGATGATTGTTTGGCTCCTCATGAAAAGCCTTCTTCTCAGTAGAGGAGAAGGATTCAATTGATTCTTCAATTAAGCACCACATATCGAGGGTATCGTTTACTAGGGATGACATGCCCGGCTGGTCGATGTGATCGTCTAATAGGCCCGGCATCTGCCACCTTAAGGCCCAAGAATGCCCCCCCTGGATCGTCTTCATGACTAGTGCTGTATCGATTTCCCGGTGCTGCTTATCTTTTGTGAGATCAGAAATTTGGGCGATAATAATCTTTTCTCCGTCTGAGATGTTGACAATATTTGAATTTGTTTTGTCAAGCCCATGTAAGATCAGCTCGCGCGCTGCTTCAGCTCGAGACACATTTACCTGCCTGTCTCGCCATTGATCAATTCTATTCATTAAAGTCGGATCTAACCTCATCTCGAATCGTTCAGATTTTTTGGACATTAGTTTCACTTTCATAAGATACGGCGAATTGCACGATCAGTACGGCATATGTACGTTTGTTTGTCATGTCAACCTTTCCCCAAGAGATGCTGAAGACACTTCATTCCTTGACCCCGCTGCCTTATATCGCCATCACAAATCCGTCAGGCGGTCGGACAGTCGCGGCTTTTAAGTCGAGGAAAGTCCGGGCTCCATGAAAAGCAAGGTGCCGGGTAACGCCCGGCGGGGCCTTTTGGCCTTAGGGAAAGCGCCGCAGAAAATAGACCGCCTTCTCTAGCAGAGGGTAAGGGTGAAAAGGTGCGGTAAGAGCGCACCGCGTCGCCAGCAATGTCGATGGCAGGGCAAGCCCCACCTGGAGCAAGACCGAATAGGACCGGCATTGATGGGGCAACTCATCAGGGCGCGCTTTCACGCTTGATCGGTCGGGTTGGTTGCTAGAGGGTCAGCGCAAGCTGGCCACCAGAGGAATGGCTGTCCATGCAAGCTTGCTTGCATGACAGAACCCGGCTTACAGACCGCCTGACGCATTATTTATCTCACGGCGCGAAAGAGCGCCACCGATGGCGCAGGCTGACCGCTCGCCTTGGGAGCCGAATTGTGGAGCAAAATGAAAAATCAACGCATCCCCGGCGCAGGCCGGGCCCAGCTCTGGAAGATGTGGTTGAGAAAAGGCAGTTGTTGTTAGGGGATCGTTCCCGCAAGATTATTACCGCCTGCTCCAAGACGCGAGGACCGGTGATGGGCCCCGGGCCACTGCCGTGGCCTTCTCCGCCTATTTTTCATCCACTGATGAAAAATTCGCTGCGCGACCGGCTCCGAAGCGCCGGGGAGACGGCACGGGGAGTGTTGCAAAACCGGTTTCAAAGTGCCGGGAGACGATAATTTCAACAAAACTACAAATGTTCCTTTAATGTTCTCGTTAATCTTGCAATTTCATGCGCTTACATCCCTGATACTCATTGACGGGGCGGGCAATCCCATAATAAAACATTAATTCCCAAATTGTACCATGACGGTGATGGTGAGGGCGATGCTGGCCAAATTTAGCCAGTCTTGTGGCTTACGACCCGACGAGTACGCAATTTGGAAATGGAGATGGTGATGACTGAGGTCACGCAACAAGCGCAACAACAGGCGAGCAAGGTGTCTAAGTTTGACACCCGCTTTACCAGTACGACGATCAATCGCATTGACGCCAAGGGTCGGCTGTCGATACCGCCGGCGTTGCGCGAAGAACTGAGACCCGCGATTGAGGGCGATTTTTTCGGCGTTAGCTGTTTGCCATCCTTGGTCGATGATCATGCTATTGAGTGCGGCGGCGAGGACTTTGTCGATTTTCTCCTGCAACTGGTCTCCAATGTCGACGAGTTCGAAACAGCCAGAGCTGATATTGAAGAAACGATTTATGCGGAGTTGTTGAAGCTGTCCTTCGATAAAGAAGGGCGCATTACTTTGCCCGAAACTTTGCGCGCGCAAGTTGGGTTGACCAAAGAGGTTGCGATTGTCGGCCGGGGCAATCGGTTTTTATTGATGGACCCCTCCCGGGTGGCTCCACCTGCAAATCGCGCGCGGGCATTTTTGAAGGATCACAAGGAAACTTTTCGGGCCCGGGCGCTGCCAAGTATTTCGGCGCGCAAGCGGGATGATCGTTAATGGCATCACATGGCGCACATATTCCTGTATTGGGCCGCGAGGCTGTCGAAGCCTTGGTGCCTGCTGATGGCGGGGCTTATGTTGACGCGACCCTTGGCGGCGGCGGCTATACACGGATGATCCTCGGCGCAGCGTCATGTCATGTCTATGGTTTTGACCGTGACCCAGTGGCGATTGAGCGAGCGCAACCATGGGCCGGGGCCTATGCCGGACGGTTGACCCTGTTGCCGCATCCCTTTGCCGATATCGGCGAGGTGTTACCGCAAATTGGCGTCACGCAAATTGACGGTGTTGTTGCTGATCTTGGGGTTTCGTCTTGGCATTTAGATGA
>JAZGEB010000372.1:0-5310 GCA_036478515.1 Parvularculaceae bacterium
AACAATCCCATCAACCACATAGCTGGGGTTGATGTCGCCGAAGATGTCCACCCCTCGGCGATATGCAATGGCAAGAAGGTAAAAGCGACGATCAACAGACCGGCATGGATCAGGACTTGCTTTGGCAAAGCGAGATATTTTGTCAGCACATGCGCGTAAATATATCCGCCTAACAGAGCCGCTTGAAAAAACACCATTGCAGTGTTCCACACATTTGGCGCGCCGCCCAAAAGGGGTAAGGCCATTTTAGCAAAAATGGGTTGCACCGAGAAAAGCAATAACGAGCTACACAAGACGGAGATCGTAAACACGAGAACAAGCAGCGACACTTTGGGCGCGGCGACATCTTGCGGCTGGGTTATGGTCGTTTCACTCATGGCCCTCGGCCCTCTTTACTATCAGAGGACTGGTGGTATCAAAACATGCTTAAGACAGAGTTGAAATCTATGCGCTTAGGACTTTAACGCTTTGGCAATCTTGGTTGCTAATTTGCGGGCAATTTCTGATTTAGGCATCTCGTCCCATGGCTCTTCGCCTTGATCTGATAAGATAACCACGCGATTGCGATCGCCGCCCATCACTCCGGTCCCTGGCGAAACATCATTGGCAATGATCCAGTCACAGCCCTTGGCCGCTCGCTTGTTTTGCGCATTGGTCAGAACATTCTCAGTTTCAGCAGCAAAACCAATCACCAATGCAGGCCGGTTGGTTTTTAGGCTCGCAATCGTCTGCAAAATATTCGGGTTTTCAGTCAAGGAAATAGAGCTCATTCCGCCCTGGTCTTTTTTAATTTTTTGCGCTGTTTCATTTTCAGGTCGATAATCGGACACCGCCGCACAAGCGATAAAGCAATCAGCTGGCAATGCTGCCTGACACGCGCTGAACATTTGCCTTGCTGTTTCTACCCGGATGATTTTCACGCCATCAATATTGCTTAAACCCGTCGGGCCAGAAACCAAGGTCACTTGGGCGCCCAAAGCCGCCAAAGCCGACGCGATCGCATAGCCTTGCTTGCCCGAAGAACGATTGGCTACATAGCGCACCGGATCAAGCGGTTCGTGGGTCGGACCAGCGGTGACCAACATATGCTTGCCAAATAGATCAGGCGCGTTGCCAATGGGCAAAGCTGATAAGGCTGGATTACCCAAGGCTGCCATAATCGCGTCGGCGATGGTAGTTGGCTCTGCCATGCGTCCGGGACCAAATTCACCGCAGGCCATCGCGCCATCATCCGGGCCAATTATTTCAACGCCGTCTTGTTTTAGCGTCGCAAGATTGCGCTGCGTCGCGGCATGCTGCCACATCCGCACATTCATTGATGGGGCCATCAACACTCGCTTGTCGGTTGCCAGCAAAGTAGTTGATGCCAGATCATTGGCCAAGCCATTCGCAGCTTTGGCCATTAAGTCAGCGGTCGCCGGTGCAACCACAACCAGATCGGTCGAGCGGGATAATTCTATATGACCCATTTCTGTTTCATCAGTCAGGTCAAACAGGTCGGTAAAACACTTCTCACCAGACAAGCCGCTGACAGACAAGGGCGTGACAAACTCCGTCCCCGCCCTAGTTAGAATGACCCGGGATTTAACCCCGCGCCGGGATAGATCGCGAATAAGTTCAAGGGATTTATACGCGGCGATGCCGCCGCCAATAATCAACAGAATGGAATTTGTTTGGGTCATCTCACTTTATACCGATCTACCTAGTTGGTTTTTTTTTGCGCTTGATCGCAAGGGCCAAATCATCAACTGTTTGCGACGACAATTTAATCCCATCATCCCCAACAAAATTGACCGCGCGCTCTGCCGCAGCAGCAAAGTCTGGAAACTTGGTGGCCAGACTAAAGGCGGCTTCAGCGCTGCGTTTGGCATTTTTCGCCATCGCCTTGGGTCCGGCGATTGAATCAATATAACGGCGCACCACGACTTCAGCCACTTCCCACATATTAATCGTTGGGTTGAGGGCTCTGGTAACGCCTTCCATCACCACCATGGTCCGCTGTAACATGATCAATTCAGGGCGCAAATGCATCTCAAACTTTTCCGTGGTGTCGAGCAGTTGTTGCAGAACTTTCGACATATCGACATCCGCGCTGTCGCGGCCAAATATCGGTTCGACCACAGCCCGCAACGCGGTGGCAAATTCCTCAACCGAATGATGTGGCGGGACATAACCCGCAGCAAAATGGGCTGCAGCTGCCGCTTTGTAATCGCGACGAATAAAGCCATAAATAATGTCCGCAAAAATACGCCGGGAATGCTCATCAAGGCGGCCGGTAATACCAAAATCTATCAGAACGAGCTGGCCATCCTCATCGACAAATAAATTTCCCTGATGCATGTCTGCATGGAAAAACCCATCATTGAGCGCTTGGTTCAAAAATGTTTGCATGATCGTGTGCGACAGCGCGACCTTGTCAATACCGTTTGCCTCTAATTGTTCCGTATCCGTTACCTTGATGCCGTCAATCCACTCTAAGGTCAGCACTCGCTTGGTGGTGAAGTCCCACTTGATATCAGGCACACGCACGCGCTTTTCTGACGCGAGGTTCTCGGAAATTTCTGAGGCGCTACCAGCTTCCATGCGCAAATCGAGTTCTTTTTTGGCGCTATCGGCGATGGTCTCGATAAAGGTCACTGGTTCCATCCGGCGCACCGGTTTGAACAATCTCTCGGCAATCGCCGCGCCTCTGGCAAAGGCGCGAAACTCAATCGCAACCTTTCGCTCCACATCTGGACGCAGCACTTTTACCGCAACCACCTCACCGGTTTTTAATTTAGCCTTATGCACCTGCGCTACCGATGCAGCGGCTACTGCTGGTGAAAAATCATCAAAAATCTGATCAAGCGGCCGGTCAAAGTTTTTCTCGATCTCAGCTATCGCAATCGCTTGCGCAAAAGGCGGCATCCGGTCTTGCAGCTCCCCTAGATCTTCCGCCATTTCAAACCCGACAATATCAGGCCGTGTACCGAGCAATTGGCCAAATTTAACATAAGCAGGGCCCTGGCCAGACAGCGCCCGGGCCAGTCTTTGCCCTGGGCGCAAGCCATCATCCTTCGCGCCAATGCGCGATATTTTCCCCAAAACCCGCACCGGCTTAGGGACAAATTCTTCAAATTCTTTTGGCACCAAAGCGTCATGACGCGATAGAACAAATCCTGCCTTGAGCAATCGTCCGATATCCATCAGGGCTTTGAACATGGGTTTAAAATTTCCATCCCGAATGTATCGCAGCAATGCCGCCGCTCAAATTTTCATATGATGCGCGGCGAAAGCCGGCATCCGCAATTCTTGCTTTAAACTCTTCTTGCGCCGGGAATTTACGAATGCTCTCAACCAAATATTGATAAGCATCGCGA
The DNA here is from genome assembly GCA_036478515.1 of Parvularculaceae bacterium. Lineage (GTDB taxonomy): Bacteria > Pseudomonadota > Alphaproteobacteria > Caulobacterales > Parvularculaceae > CALLVA01. The sequence goes on from JAZGEB010000372.1 coordinate 3,360, forward strand.
TCCTTCGTCACCAGCTCTCCAAGCTTAGGGATCACATTGAAAGAATAAGCATCATACACTTTCTGAAAGCCTTCGGTGATGGCGTGGGAAAACTCCAAACAGAAAAAACGCCCGCCAGGTTTGAGGACCCGATGCGCTTCAGCCAAGGCCAACGACATATCGGTGACATTGCGAATACCAAAAGCAATTGTATAGGTGTCAAAATGATTATCCGGGAATCCGAGATTTTGGGCGTCGCCGCACACACGGGTTAAGTGGCCATCAAAGCGGGCTGCATCCTTACGGGTCGTGCCAGCATGCAGCATCTCATAATTAATATCGCAGATCGTCGCGCTAGCTGGCGCTCGCTCGCGTGGCGGGCGCTGCGCGGCTCTTGCAAGAAATCCAATACCGACATCGCCAGTGCCGCCAGCCAAATCAATTAGCCCCATGCCCGGCTGCGGATTAATCCGATCAAGCAAAACTGATTTCCAAATCCGGTGAACGCCGCCGGACATTAAATCATTCATCAAGTCATATTGCGGCGCAACCTTATCAAACACGGCTCGAACCAGTCCGGCTTTTTGAGCTTTGGGAACATCTTTAAAGCCAAAACTGGCGGTGTCATTCTCGACATTGGTGTTTGCCATAGCGCTCTACTCTAAAGTGGTTCTAAACTCCAAGACCCTGTCCACCATAAATGGGGGATGAATACCAGTTTGGCGATGGGCAGATTGCTGAAATATGAAGTTTTTTGCAGTTTTCCAGCATTTCAATATTGACGTGAAGCAAGGCTTTTGGCAGTTTCTACTCATAAAAACTACATAAAAACAATGTTTTGTAGTGTATGACGCCATCCAGTCATGTTTGGGCACTACAAAACCATGACAAAGAGAAACTGATGATAAAATCGGAACTCGTGCAAAAGCTCGCTGAGGAAAACCCTCATTTGTTCACCAGAGATGTGGAGCGCATCGTGAATACGGTGTTTTCCGAAATAACCAACGCCCTGTCAGAAGGCAATCGTGTCGAACTGCGTGGGTTTGGGGCTTTTTCGGTAAAGCAACGTGCTGCTCGCATTGGGCGAAACCCGCGCACTGGCGAAGCTGTGGCCATTGATGAAAAATGGACGCCCTTTTTCAAAGCGGGCAAAGAGATGCGTGAGCGTCTGATGCGCCATAAACAAGAGCAGGTCGTTAAAGCCACTTTCTAGGCAAGGCCCGTGACAGTTTTTTGCTATTGGCGCATTCCCGGTTTTAATCAGCGGCAACTTGTCTGATTATCGAAACAATTTGCTGGGGTAAGTGCCATGCGTAAATTAATGTCGATGTTGTTGATGGGTCTGCTCGGTCTGTTGTTGATAGTGTTTTTAGTCTCAAACCTGCAACCAGTGCTGATCAGCCTCGATCCGTTTTCGCAAGATGACCCTGCCTTTGCGATCGGGCCGATGCCGCTTTGGGTGGCGATGGCAATCACTTTGTTTATCGGTTATTTTTTAGGCGCCATGGGCATGTGGATGTCAGGCAAATCCACCCGTAAAAAAGCATCGGCGCAGAAAAAAGAAATCAAACAGATGAAAATGGATGCGGAAGCGAGCGCCACCCCGGTCACCGGACAAACCTTGCCTGCCATCCGTCGCTAGGAGCTAACGCCATAAACAAGATCGAAATGGCGATTAATCTGCAAAAATATGCAAGGAAAAGCGCACCGGATGGGCTTGCTGCCCATTCAAGCGTTTTGACGCCCGCAGATTGCGGCAGATTATCCGTCCTTCGGATATCGCCAATTTGTCCGCTGTCTGACGTTGCAAGTTCTTGAAAACCGGCAAGGCTATCGGCGATCTTGCGCCTTGTCAGCGACCAAATTGGCGGATACCATTCTCGACCCTGTTTATGGGGTTAACTCCTAGGCCACCCATGACATCCTCCTTGGTAAAAATTTGCGGCATAAGCACATCTGCGATGCTTGGTGC
>JAZGEB010000373.1:0-3354 GCA_036478515.1 Parvularculaceae bacterium
GTTGGACCGACCAGCATGATATTTGATTTTGACAACTCAACGTCGTTATTTTTTGACGCGTGATTGAGGCGTTTGAAATGATTGTGGACTGCAACAGCCAAAACGCGCTTGGCGTGATTTTGGCCGATCACATAATCATCGAGCACTTTCATGATGTGCTGCGGTGATGGCACGCCATCAGATGATTTCACCATCGAGGACTTGCTCTCCTCGCGAATGATGTCCATGCATAATTCGACGCATTCATCACAGATGAACACGGTCGGACCGGCGATCAGCTTGCGAACTTCGTGCTGACTTTTGCCGCAGAAGGAACAATACAGCGTTGACTTGCCGTCCCCGCCACCTACGCTGCCATCTTTACCGTCTTTACTGCCAACTTTGCTCACAAAAGCACTCCTATATGTCCCTGACGAGACCCACATCATATGAAGGCAACTTGCCCTCTACCCGGCCCAATAAATACTATGGCACAGGAAACTTGCTGTTTTGTTACGCTGATCAATCATCATCGTCGCACCGCCTTAAAAGTGCATGATTGGTGCCAGCCACGCAAACAGTTTCGCGTGTAATTTTACCAAGATCGACCCTTTCAACGCGCATAAGCGGCAAAAATACAGCATATGCACTCGAAAACTCGAAAATATGCTCTAGCTGTCATCCTCAGCACCAGCAACCTCTGTCCGCTTCTCAATAACCCGGTCAATCAGGCCAAAATCCACCGCTTCATCCGGCGTCATGAAATGATCCCGATCCAGGGTTTTTTCAATTATTTCATAGCTTTGCCCGGTGTGCTCCACATAAATTTCATTCAGGCGGCGCTTCGTCTCTAAGATGTCTTTAGCGTGGCGCTCAATATCTGACGCCTGACCTTGAAAGCCAGCCGAGGGTTGATGCACCATAATCCGGCTATTTGGCAGCGAGAAGCGCATGTCCTTGGCCCCAGCGGTCAATAACAAGGAGCCCATGGAGGCCGCCATGCCGATACACATGGTCGAAACCGGCGGACGAATATATTGCATCGTATCATACATCGCCATGCCCGCCGTAACCGAGCCGCCCGGAGAATTGATATAGAAGGAAATTTCCTTTTTGGGATTTTCCGCTTCCAAAAATAAGAGTTGCGCCACAATCAAAGTCGAAACTTGATCATGCACCGGGCCTGAAAGGAAGATAATCCGTTCCTTCAAAAGCCGCGAATAGATGTCAAAAGAGCGCTCCCCGCGGCTGGTCTGCTCAACCACCATTGGGACAAGCGTGTTCATAAAAATATCGTGTGGATCTTTCATCATTTTCTCCGGAAGATACCGCCCACCATCAGAGCAGTGACAAGACTTGTAGCCGACACCCTCGCTGATTCGGGTTAAGGTTTTCATAAATAGCGCGTGTTGAAGATCATGTAGGGTGGTTCTTTGAGCGGCTCAAGAGCCCACCCCATAGCAACCCATAAAAAAACCGCCGGGCTTGTCGCCCGGCAGTCTCTTGTAGCTCTCCCCCTTATTTAAGTGGTTATTTTTGAGCAAGAGCAAAGCTGATTGGTTCTGGGCCATTAGCGATCAACTCATCAATTTGAGCGGTCATGGCGAGGGTCAAATCTTGGCTCGCTGATTTAGTAGAAGCGACTGCAAAATTGTTGAGGTCAGCGGCATTGAACGCTGGCAGGGCGGTCATGTTTTTGGTCGCAGCAGCAACTAAAGTGTTGATTTTAGCATCAATTTTAGAAGTTAAAACCAATTCAGTGCGCGCTTGAAAATCATTGAGGATCAGAACGGTTTGGGCTTCGTTGGTATGGTTCAGATCTTGAGCAGCGGCGGCACCGAACAGAGCAGCGGCAGCAACAATAGTGGTCAGGGCAATTTTAAGGGCGTTGGTCATTTTCTCTCTCCATTTGTCGCCGTTTTAATTGGTTTTAATTGATGGGCGACTTCACCCTCAGAACATAGGCGCGAGGGTGAGTTGCCGCTGTGATCCACGACACCAAACAGGATATTTATGGTTAATGCATTGATAATAGGGGGAAAATTCTTCACCAGAAACGACATTTCACCCGGATGGCATGCCAGGCGATGATCTTCACGCTGCATTCAAGTCGTGACGGGCGCATCCTCTAGTGACCATTCTGGCCGGACGAAATGGCAGGTATAGCCGGACGGGTATTTTTCCAGATAATCCTGATGCATTTCTTCCGCCTGCCAGAACGGGCCTACAGGCATCACTTCGGTCACCACGGCTCCTGGCCAAATGCCCGAAGCTTCGATTTCAGCAATCACATCTGTCGCGATTTGGCGTTGTGATTGCGTCGCATAGAATATTGCCGATCGAAACTGACTGCCAATATCGTTGCCTTGGCGGTGTTTGGTCGTCGGGTCATGGATTTTAAAGAACCATTCCAGCACCTTGCGGTAACTGATACGCGCCGGATCATAGCTGATTTCAATCGCCTCAGCATGACCTGTCATGCCCTTTTTGACATCATTATAAGTCGCCTCGTCGAGCTCGCCGCCGGTGTAGCCGACCCGCGTTGACAACACCCCCGGCACAGGCCGCAGTAAATCTTGCATGCCCCAGAAGCAGCCCCCCGCTAGGGTGGCTTTTTCCGGTATTGGCTCAAGGTCGACATTGCTCATATAATTATCCTTCATGGGGGATGTCTTGGTAAGCTATCTATTCGAGCCCACTTTTCAAGAGGGGACGACGCCTCTGCACCACATAGTTGAACCCGTCGCTCGTTTCAGCCAATACTGGATTTTTATGAATGATACGTGGAGAGCCCATCGATGACAAAAGGCACAATAGAGACGCCTGAGCGATTGAAGTTCGATGAAATAGCGCTCGGGCAGTGGATGTCCGCTCATGTTCCCGGCTTTGCTGGACCCCTTGAAGTGAAGAAGTTTGCTGGCGGCGAAAGTAATCCAACCTATCAGTTGGTCACACCGACAAGAAAATATGTCCTGCGGCGCAAACCGCCGGGTAAGCTCTTGCCTTCTGCGCACGCTGTCGACCGAGAATATCGGGTTATGACCGCGCTGGGACAGGCCGATTTTCCGGTGCCCCCGACTTATGCGCTGTGTGAGGATGAGAGTGTCATCGGAACGATGTTTTTCGTCATGGACTTTATCGACGGCCGGATATTCTGGGATTGGGTCATCAATGATGTCTCCCGCCAAGAGCGCCGTGCCTTGTTTGAAGCGGCAATAGATAATCTTGTTGCCCTCCATTTAATTGACCCTCAAAGCGTCGGGCTCGAAGATTATGGCAAAACCACCGGCTATTTTGCGCGCCAGATTAAACGCTGGAGTGACCAGTTTAAAGCCGCCCAAACCGATGAAATTGCGGAGATGGATCAGCTAATTG
>JAZGEB010000374.1:0-2946 GCA_036478515.1 Parvularculaceae bacterium
CGGTCGGACGAGGCCACGGTGACTTTACGGATTTCCATCGTGTCATCTGACTTAGCAATATAGACTTGATCATTACCCCGCAGAGCGGTGCGCGGAATGATCACACTGCTGGCAATCGATTTGCCCATGATCTGAGCATTGACGAATAGTCCGGGTGCCAAGGGCGCACCATTGGCCGCGCCAGCGCCATACGGATCGATGACCTCAACATAAGCAAACAATGTCCGGGTTTTAGCGTCATAGCCACTATCGGTGCGAGCAACCCGGCCGCGCCACAATCTTTCGCGCCCGGCAACCCGGGCGGTGAGAATCGCTTCTGGCCCTCTATTGGTCTCAGTTTCAATGAAGCCAACATCAAGCCCCAATTGGCCTAATTCATCATCGGTCAGCGACAATGGAACATCCATGATCTGCACGGCATAAATCTCACCCAAGCTGGAGCCCGGCGTGATATATTGTCCAAAATCTACTTTTTTAGTCCGTACACGCCCATCAAATGGCGCACGGATAGAGCTACGATCCAAATTCAATTGCGCTTCGCCCAGGGCCGCATTGGCCGAGGCAAGCGCCGCTCTGGCTTCGGCTAATTGTGGCTCACGCAAAGCCAACGCCGAAATTTCAGTGGCCTCGCGGCCCATCTCTTGCCAATCGCGTTTGGCGATTTCAGCTTCTGCCTTTTCACTGGTCAGTTTGGTTTGCGCTCGGGCGACATTGGCTCTGGCTTGCACAACCCGGAGCTGATATTCGCGCTGCTCTACTTGCAACAACAAGTCACCTTGTTTGAAAGCCCCGCCTTCGAGGAAAGTAGGGGAAATAAAAGCAATTTTACCGGAGACCTGCGGCACAATGCTAATTTCTGTACGTGGGCGAACTTCTCCCTGGGTGCTGATCGACAATCTTGTGTCTTCACTGAAAGCTTCGGCCACCAATACCGGTGCGGCAGTAATTTCGCTTTCTTTTTCTTCCGGGTCAGGAACCAAAGCGCCCATGATCATAGTCCCCGCTACAGCGAGAAGAAGCAGAAGTACTGGTAAGATAAATACTAAAATTCGTTTGACCGCCAACCCACGATCATTATGCGGCCCAGATAGGCTTTTGCCAGTCATGGCGTTCTCCATTACGCGGCGGTTTTTCTCCGTCTCGCGTTATCCCTTAAATCTCCATATCACCGCCTCTCCACACGGTGCTACTTCCCGAAAATGAACTTACACACGTAACAACAGGAAAAGTGTTACATATTCGTCTATTACAGATTTTTCATTAAACTAATCAGTCGCTTATTAATCAGTCTTTAATAAAATCAGCAGGCTTTACTATTTCAACTCACCCTTGTCTTTCATCTCTTGGATCACGTCCCGGATTGTGCTGTCGGCATCCTTGTCCAATTGCCCGGCCAGTTTTTGGCGCACTAAATGTGGCAACTCATCAGCTTTGAGGCCGCCCGCAGCTTTGATGGTGGTGCGGATCAGGTTTCGCAATACAGTGTTCTGGGCAGTGTTCTGGTCTGGCTTCCAACGCGTCATGGTTTTTCCTCTTGTGTTTTTTCGCTTAATTTAGCAGTGCCGAAGGATCTGGAGAAGCGGGGCCTTCGCTGACATGAAAACTCTGGCGGGTGGTTATTTTTTGCCCGTTCAAAGTCAGCTGTCCAGCTTCAACCGAGAGCTTCAGATGCTCGCCATCGAAAATCTCGCCTTTGAGTAACAGCTCAGCGAGCGGGTCTTGCACTTGTTTTTGGATCACCCGCTTTAAGGGCCGCGCGCCAAACACCGGGTCATAGCCCGCTTCGCCAAGCCATTCGCGGGCCGCTTCATCCAGCGTTATCGTGATTTTACGCTCGTCGAGTAGCTTTTGCAGCCGGGAGATTTGAATATCGACGATGGCCCCCATCTGCTCGCGTTGCAGACGATGAAACAAAATGATCTCATCAAGTCGGTTGAGAAATTCTGGCCGGAACGCGCCGCGTACAGCATCCATCACCTGACCGCGCACGGCATCACTGTCTTCGCCATCTGGTTGCTGGGCAAGATAGTCTGAACCAAGATTTGAGGTTAGAATAATCAGCGTATTTTTGAAATTAACCGTTCGACCCTGCCCGTCGGTTAAGCGGCCATCATCGAGCACCTGCAACAATATATTAAATACATCTGGATGCGCCTTTTCAACTTCGTCAAACAAGATAACTTGAAATGGCCGCCTACGGACAGTTTCGGTTAGAACGCCGCCCTCTTCATAACCGACATAACCAGGAGGCGCACCAACCAATCGCGAGACCGAATGTTTTTCCATATATTCGGACATATCTATGCGGGCAATCGCGCTGTCATCATCAAACAAAAATTCTGCCAGCGCTTTGGTCAATTCAGTTTTACCAACTCCGGTTGGCCCAAGAAACAAAAACGAACCCATCGGCCGGTTTGGGTCTTGTAATCCTGCTCGCGCCCGGCGCACGGCAGCCGAAACGGCTTCGACCGCCTCTTCCTGGCCAATCACGCGCTTATGCAGCGCCTGTTCCATCGCGAGGAGTTTATCGCGCTCGCCTTCAAGCATTTTTTCAACCGGTACGCCGGTCCATTTTGCCACAACGCTTGCGATCATTTCATCATCAACAACCTCTTGCACCAAAGTCTCACGGTCGCCAATGTCTTCGGCAACGGCAAGTTTCTTTTCCAGTTCTGGGATCGACCCATATTTCAACTCTGACGCTTTGGCCAGATCACCTCGTCGCTCGGCGTCGACAAGCTCCTGGCGCGATCGGTCTATGGCTTCTTTCACTTGTGTCGCCCCGGCCAACGCATCCTTTTCAGCTGACCAACGGGCGGTCAGTTCATCGGCTCTTTGGGACAATTCACTAAGCTCTTTTTCCAGAACCTCAAGTCGATCCTTCGACGCTTTATCTTCTTCCTTTTTCAACGCTTCGCGTTCGATTTTCATCTGGATGATCTGACG
>JAZGEB010000375.1:0-12921 GCA_036478515.1 Parvularculaceae bacterium
GGTCGGTAATGGTCAGCGCCCAAGCGACCAGCGACCCCGCCCCAGACCCCCGGCCCGGCCCAACCGGAATGTCATTGGTTTTGGCCCATTGGATAAAATCCGCGACGATCAGGAAGTAGCCGGGAAAGCCCATATTATTGATGATGCCAATCTCGCGGGTCAGGCGGTCCCAATAAACCTGCTCTTCCTCGGCCAATTCTATGCTGGCAAGGCGTGCCTTTAAGCCTTCTCTGGCTTGGCGTTCCAATTCTTTGGCTTCGGCTTTTGTGTCACCGGCAAAACTTGGCAATATCGGCGGGTGAGTGCGCGGCCGAAAGGCACAGCGCTGGGCGATGATACTGGTATTGCCAAGGGCTTCTGGCAAATCTTCAAAGAGAACTGCCATTTGCACAGCAGATTTGAAAAATTGTGCTGGTGACGCTGTGCGCCGGTCATCCATCTGGATATAGGCCCCAGCCGCAATACACAAAAGGGCATCATGGGCATCGTGATCATCTTGGGTTGGAAACAAAACGCCATTCGTAGCAACCAGGGGTAACTCATGATCATAGGCTAGTTTGAGTAAGTCATTTTCCCAAACCGCTTTGACCGCCGGTGTCATCTCATCGCCATAGCGCTGTAATTCAACATAGAGACAATCGCCAAAGGCAATTTTCAGTTTTTGAATAAGCTGTTCAGCTTCAGCCTGTCGGCCATCTTTGAGCAGCAAATCAACCGGGCCAAAATCACGACCCCCGGTGAGGCAAATAATCCCCTCACTGAATTTCAACAGGTCGTCTAAGCTAATACACGCTTCCCCCTCAACGGGTGAATTTAAGAAAACCGCACTGCTAAGTTTCATCAAATTCATGTAACCGGCTTGGGCTTGCGCCAGTAACACCACCGAAGGTAGTCCGGTATCGCGTTGTTCTTTCAAGCCACAATCGACCGGATCTAGAGCTATTTCGATCCCGGTAATCGACTGGATCCCGGCGCCGCTGAGAACCTCTGAGGCCTCAAGTGCAGCGAACATATTATTGGTGTCGGTGACCGCCACTGCTGGCATCTCATGCTTGATGCACAAATCTTTCAGGCGGCTAATATGGATCGCCCCTTCTGCGAGGGAAAAAGCTGAATGCAAGTGTAAATGTATGAACGGGCCCATGGCCGTCTCCTAGCACACGTCTCGCCTGCCCGGCTCACCAAACTTTTCCAGATCGGTCTTTAGACGACGCCGAGTAATCCACTCCACATATTGATGGCAGCAATCACGGTCACCAACACAACAAGTCCGGCAGTATCACGAAGAATATTCATCAGAGGCTCCTTTTGCATGTTCCTATAATGTTCTATATTCCCTATATGTTCTCATAGCAAGCGATATTACAGTTGATGGTCGACTTTTATCACCTCCATTTTTCGCTTTACCGATTTCCCATAACCGAAGCCAAAATTACCCTTAACTGTGTCTTAACCGCCGCTTGCCTCAGGCGTAAAAGCCCGGTTACAGTATCACCTTCGTGGGTGGTGTCAGGCTCTGGGGGCCTTTAAAATATGCGTTTGCCAATAATTGAAACAGTTCAAGAAGCCCTCGGCTTTGGCGCTAAGGGATTTGATACTGTCGCGCGACTGGCGTGGTTGCCATTGCTTCTGGCCATGCTGTTCACGTTCGCGGTGCCATATTTGTTGATCTCGATCATTGCAAATGAGCCGGTATCGTTGAGCCAGATCCCTTCTTATATTGTGTGGCCTTTATTGTGGCAGAATATGGGGAGCGTTTTTGAACAAAACCCGGATGCGTTATTTGCGGTTGGCGGCATCTTGTTTGTGCTCCTAGCGATTTTGTACTCGTCTTTTTATGTCCCGTTGCAGCGCTATGCGGCAACCGGGGAGCGTCCCCACACGGCCTCTTTTGATGTGCCCTTCTCGATCCGTCACTTACAAGTCATCGGGGCGATGCTCGCTGGCGGTTATGGACTTTATGTCGCCACCCAAGTGCCGTTCTTTTATGCGATGACTGGCCTGGCAGCGATGGCGACACAGACGATCGAACAAATGAATGTCAGCTTCCCCGACCCGGACTCATTACACACTGTCGTGTTTGCGGCCCCTGATGAAATCGTTAAACACAGCTTTCCAAAATATCTGATCATCGGCTTGAATTGGGTCATTCTCCCGATCACTCTTTATATGGCGATCCGGCTATTCATGTGGCCAGCTTTCATTGCTGCCAAAGATCCGGGCGAAAAGGCTCATTCTTTTGCCCGAGCATGGAACATCTCAAAAGGCTGGAATGGCCTGCGAATGCTGCTCGCTGCGTTTATTTTATATGGCTTATTATGGGTCCTTGGCACGTTGCTCAATGGCGATATCGTCGCCTTTGCTTACGGTCTTGTTCAGCAGGAACGTCCCGGTTTACCGTTCAAGAATTTTGCCGACATGTTCAATATTGCGACCATGTCGCTCGCGCAATTTATGAACACGATGTTTGGCATTGGCGATGTTCCTTTGTTTGAAACAGCATCATTTCAAGTCTTAATCTGGGCCCGGATGCTCTTGTTCCTATTCGTCAATCTCGGATTGATGATCTTGTCGATTGGAATTTGGACCGGCTTTGCTGGCAGCATCTATCGCCGTTACATTGTTGATGCATCCCTCCCGGAGATAGCGGATCAACCACCGCTAAAGGTTGAGGCAAAAACCTATCAACATGCAGCACTCGCAAGTGCTGTGGTCGGGACGACAATGTTAGCCGAACCGGCGCCTGATCAAACGGATGAGACCCAAATCGGTTTGGCTGTGGCTGAGATTCAGCACCCGATTATTCCGCGGCTCTAAGGCAAGAGGCAAGCTTTTCGCTACTTGCCTTTGCCCTTTTTACCCCCAAGGGTGAGTTTTTCGAGTAAGCCTTTACGCTCATCATCGATTTGCTTTTCAGTCCCGCGCAGTGCATCAGCTTTTTCACGCAACAATGCCGCTTCGCGCTCCATCTTTTCAACAATTGCGGCGGGGTCATAATTGGGCGTGACAAGTCCTGCCGAGAAAATCAGCTTGGCCCCTTCTTCGACCGTCATATCGAGAATTTTTACTTGGCTCCGGGGCACAAACAGCAAAAACCCGGAAGTCGGATTTGGGGTTGTCGGTAAGAAGATGCTGATCATCTCCTCGTCCCCTTCATTCAGCCGATGGGCAACTTCGCCCTTGGTTGGCATCGCCACAAAAGACAATGCCCAAACCCCTTCGCGTGGATATTCAATCAAGGCGACTTCTTTGAATGAGCGCTCTTTTTGTTGCAGGGCCATTTCAAAAACATTTTTGAGGAAGCCATAAAGACTACGCACACCGGGCATACCGTCGACGATGCGCTCCCCGACCCGGATAAAACTGCGGCCAATAAAGTTCTTGGCCAAAGCCCCCAAGACGATAAGGGCTAAAATTGCCACCAACACCCCAAGGCCTGGAATATAAGCATCCATGTTCAGGGGTTTGATTTGCGGCAGAACTTTTTGAACGAACCCATCCAAGCTCGCCATCGGCCCCGTTATGAACAGATAAAGCAGATAAACAGTTATTGCGATCGGCGCGGCGACCACGATCCCCGCGAGAAAATTAGTCCGCAAGCCAGATAAAAAGCTGACACGCTCTCGCTTTGGCCGCAACGGGCTAGTCTCCTCATTATCGGAGGATGGCGGCAATTGGTTTTTTTCAGTCAAGGAGATGTTCCCTCTAAACAGATGAATTTATATATATAGGTGCGCCGTCGGTTTAGACAATCTAGGAGGTGATTGACTTTTCGTTATTCCGTCATCACCATGTGACATTGCAATGACCCAAAATTGCGGCATAAATGTAGTATTATCAAGATGTTGAGGCGTAGCCTTCGCGACTTGGCAAGGGTGATTTTTAAGAACGGTTGTTGATGCTCTCATTGAGATGGATATTTGCTTGGTCAGCAGGCCTGTTGGTCCTGTTATTTCTAGTGGCGACATTCTTGCTGCAGGACAATGTGTTCCGCTTCATGATGAACCCCCGGGTGCCCTATGAAACGTATCAACCGCCGCAACAAGCTGATTATGCTGACCCGGCGAGCTGGATTTTATGGCCAGAGACAATCGAGCCGCCGCAAGAGGATGATCAGGCGCGCGCGATGGGGGCAGATATTTTCTATGTCCACTCAACCACCTACGCCTCTAACAAACATTGGAACGCGCCGATTTTAGACAAGACGGCTCGCGAAGTGTTGTTGAAAATAGCGCTGCCGAATGAAGCAGGCCCGTTTCAGCATCTGGGGGCCGTCTATGCCCCGGCCTATCGTCAGGCGACACAATTTGCCTTTTTCACCCAGAAGCATCAAGGCCGTGAAGCCCGCCGCACGGCCTACAAGGATGTCGCTGTTGCATTCACGACTTATCTTGACCAAGCCGACCCGAACCGGCCGTTGATCTTGGTTGGTTATGGCCAAGGTGGTCTTCACGTGCAGGGTTTGCTGGCAAATTTTTTCCAAACTAATGAACCGCTGAGACGGCGTTTGGTCTCGGCCTATATTATTGATCAGTCTACGCCGCTTGATATGTTTGACACGACATTCAGTGCCACACCGCCATGTCGCGATGGCGACGATATTCGCTGCGTCATTTCTTGGACGAGTTATGCTCAGGGGTTTGAGCAAGAAGCGTGGCGAGCCCGCAACCGGGCTTTGGTCTGGGATCAAGCGGACAACTTTTCAGCTGTTCGGGGCCGCCCACTACTCTGTACCAATCCAATTACTTGGCGTAATGGCACCCATGGTGCGCAGGAAAACCATGCCGGAGCGGCCTCAGCCACCGGCCCCGGCTATGGTCAAGATCCGGTGATTATAGAACAAGCAATCTCCGCAACATGCGATGACGGTATTGTCATGGTCTCGAAGACGAAAAAGAAATATCTCAAGCGGCCAAAATATTTTGGCGGTAAATGGGCGCCGTTGCCCTATAATTTATTCTATGAAGATATCCGTCTCAATGCCGTTGCCCGAATGCCGCTGCTGGCTAAATTACTGCATGCTGAGAATCAACTGGCCCCACCGATGGAAGAGGCAGTAGAAATTGGCGACAGCCCGATTAACAAGGTTCCAGGTTAGGTTTTATGGGATGGTTTTATTATAAACCCCTCACCCACTCGCAAGAACTCGCTGGCCTCTCCCTTGGGAGAGGCACAAATTTTTCTTAAAATTTGGGTGAGGGGTCAATACTCCCGCCCAAAACCAAATCACTCAATTCCAAATTCCGTCATCCTGAATTTATTTCAGGATCCCCAGAAGTTGCGCGCGGTCCTTGCCTCATGAGATCCCGGCCTACGCCGGGATGACGGTAGTGGGGAAGCGTCGGTACAGAATGACTTTGATTAACCCCTCACCCACTCGCGAAGGGCTCGCTGGCCTCTCCCAAGGGAGAGGCGAAGAAGAGCGCTGATTCCCTCTGCCTTGGGAGAGGCACAAATTTTTCTTAAAATTTGGGTGAGGGGTCGCGATCTCAACGATTAGTCCGCCCCCGCGGAGGCGCTCTTTCGCACCGTGAGCGAAAAAATGCTAACGCGGTTCTAGTTTATGGATCAGAAGTAAGACGCAAGCGAGAACCCCAAGCGCGCCAATTTGGTGGAGCAAACCAAGGCTAATCGGCACGACGGCAATCAAAGTCCAGATCCCGAGCAACACCTGCCCCATCACTGCCATCACGACAAAGCCAGAATAACGCGCAAATGGTTGGCCAGCTTTGCGCGCCTGCAAATATAATGCTGCTGCTAGTAAGGTGACAATGTAAGCGCCGATGCGATGATGAAACTGGACCCCGGCAATGGTCTCAAAGCTGGACAGGGCGGTATAAGCTTCGGGCACAAAGCGTCCCTCCATCAACGGCCACGTATTGTAACTTTTACCCGCTCGCAAACCGGCAACAAAAGCACCCAGAATGATTTGGCCAAATATGGCGACCCCGAACCACAGCGCGAATGTTCTCAACTGGATTTCTTTTTTGAGCCCGGTTCCAGCACCAGGGATGGTCAGTTTCAAAGCGATCCAAACAATACCGACAAATAACAGCACCGCAGCGCCAAGATGTGCCGCGAGTCGATATTGAGAAACATCGACCCGCTCGGTCAGACCTGACATGACCATATACCAGCCCAACGCGCCTTGGGCGCAAATCAGGATAAACAAGCCAAACAGTTTGGTTTTCAGCCCGGTTGAGGTCATCATCCCTCGGAACAGAAAAAACAGGGCCGGGATTAAAAATGCGAGCCCAATGAAGCGGCCCAAAAACCGATGCCCCCATTCCCACCAGTAAATTGATTTGAACTCACTCAGCGTCATGCCTTTATTGACCAGCTGATATTCTGGAATTTGCTGATAGAGCAAAAAGGCCTGTTGCCAAGCTTGATCTGACAGCGGCGGCAAAGTGCCCATCAGCAAGTCCCATTGGGTGATCGACAAGCCACTATCGGTTAGCCGGGTAGCGCCCCCAATCACCACCATCAGCGCCACCAAAGCGGCCATAACCCAAAGCCAACGGCCAATAATTTTGGCCGCTGCCGCATCTCTGGCGCCATAAAAGGAGGGTGTTGTCATTGGTCGAGATCCGCTGGTGTTTATGCTTCTCCCCTGCCATATAAAACCAGCAATGAGAAGGGCTAGTAAGAGAGACCATCAGATGACACCCAGCACAAAAAAATTGATCGGCCTTTTTCTGTTCCCGATTTTCATGTTGCTCTATATCGGGCTAATCCTCGCCATTGCTGATCGATTGCCAAATCATTGGGCGATCCATCTGGTGTTTTACATTGTTGCGGGCACCGCCTGGGCTTTTCCATTGCGCCCGGTCATGTATTGGATGAATAGAGGATAATCAGAGGTTCATTTTTTCAACTCACCCCGCGACCAAATGCGATTTCCCCGCTGCTGGTGAACAGTAGCGATCGCATATATCTGTCCTTGCGCGATGCGTAAGCTTGTCGCCCCAGTTTGCACCAAATCGCGGCGGGTAATTATCTCTCCCTTGCAGATTCTAGCTTTCCAAGCTGGCACATTATATTGCAACACTAAAATATCTGCATTGGCACAGTCTTGGGCAAACCCCGTTGGCGAAAACGAGACCGCCAAGATGCCGCCAGAGGCTAACTCAGCGGTGCATCCGAGCCGATCACATCGCCCAAATTGGGGACCATCTTTACGCCGCTCGCCAAGCCGCGGTGTGGTTTTTAAATCCGGAAATCGTCCTGCCGCCTCCAACCATGAGCCGATGGCAAAGCGGTCGCCCATCCGTTTAAGGAGCACGATTTGCGGGCCGTCATCGCTCGCCATTTTCACTGCCACATTGCGCGCCCTTTCGGTAATATAAACATCTGGTACTGAGGATAACGCCGCTGAAATATAAGCAAGGGGCAACATGCCAAGGCCGATCCACCGCCAGCGAGCCCGATTGAGGCACAGCCATAACCCGCCAAACACAAGACCGAGCAGCATCGGGAGAGAAAATCCCTTCGCCGCAATCACTGACGCAGGCAGGCTTTGGGTCCAATAAGCGATATTAAGAACTCCCTCCATGCCAATCGCCATGGCGCGCCAGGCGATCCAATCCAACCCCAATGGCATCAATAATACCCCGATAACCGCCATCGGCATGATCCAAAACCCGACTAAAGGCATCGCGATCAAATTCGCCGCTAATCCCCAACTCGCCATTCGATTGAAATGAAACAAGGCGAGCGGTGCGGTTGCGATCCCAGCCAGCAGGCTGGTCGAAAACAATCCGGTAAGGTATTTCCACATCGGAGCAAATCGTCCGTAAGCGAACCGCCAATGAAGCGCATTAGGGGAGCGATCGTTACACTCAATCGCTGCGATCAAAACGGTCACAGCCGCAAAAGAAAGTTGGAACCCAACATGGAGCAATGCTTCGGGTGTCGTTATTAAAATCAGGATGGCCGCCAAGGCCACGTTTCGCAAAGACAAGGCTCGGCGATCGACAAGGATGGCAAAGAACATAATCGCTGCCATGATAAAAGCACGCCGGGCCGACCAACTTGCACCGGAGATCAACAGATAAAAACTAATGCCGAATAATGCAGTCAGCGCCGACCATTTTTTTATTGGATAATGCAAAGCAATTCGTTCTATCGAGGCAAACCCCAGTCGTACACTGAAGAATAATAACCCCGCTACCAACCCCATATGCAATCCGGAAATCGCTAATAAATGCGCGAGGCCAGAGGCGCGCAGAGCGTCTTGCGTCGCCTCGTCCACACCATCACGTTTGCCCGTAATAATCGCCGCACAAACCGCGCCAGCTTGTTTGTATCTACCGGCCCCAGCCAGTACGCGTTTGGCAAGTCGACCTCGCAACCGTTCAAGCTTGAGGGTGAACCTTGGCGCAACATCATGCTTGGTCGTGATCTGAGGTCGCGACAGGGCGTACCCAACACCGCCAATTTGCTCAAAGAATAATTGTCGGCCAAAATCATAATCCCCCGGCGCACTTGGCCCCGGCGGGCGGTTCAAAATGGCCAGTAATTCCACCTCATCCCCTGGCATGGCGACACTTGCCGCGCCGCGCCATGAGACGCGGATGCGTTTGGGTATTTCCTCAAGCTCGCCGATCCGGGTCGGCGCGATGACCAACCGCTCGCCCTTGGGCCCATCGTGGCGCGACACAATAATGCCACTGACATCCATGATTGAGGTTTCAGCTGTGATGATAGGGGCCGCAATAAGCCGTGTGCGGATATCCGCAAGACCAAAGCCAACGCAAGCGATCAGCAGTCCGGTTACGCAAATCTGTCTGCGGCGCTTTCATGGCGGGTGAATAAATGCCCGGTCTGAGTCCCGGTCGCGAATGTGCCAGCCTGTCGCGGCAAAAATCGTGACCAGTAGAGGCGCTAGCCAAAATGGCGGATCAACGGGGAGTTTGAAAAACACCCCAATACCGCATCCAAGTAAGACCGGCACCCATAAGAATAACCGTTCGGCATCCTTGGCTGCGCATTCTGCTACAAATGAAGAAACATCGCGCCAAAGAAAGCGTGGCCAACGTTGATGTTGCCACGGTCGTTTGCGCTCTATCGAAATTAACCGTCGCAGCACCCATGCCCCCAAGCAGGTAAATTTGACCTTGGCCCGGAAGCCGGGCTAAGGCGAAGTTGGAATATCCCGAACGCGACTGCGCTAACTTCATCCTCGAGCTGCCCTATGTCAACAATCGTCACCCGCTTTGCCCCCTCGCCGACTGGCTACCTCCATATTGGCGGCGCCCGCACCGCCCTATTTAACTGGCTTTATGCCCGGGCCAATAGCGGCAAATTTTTACTCCGGATCGAAGATACCGATCGCGCGCGCCATGATGAGAACGCGGTAACAGCTCTGCTTGATGGCTTGCGCTGGCTCGGCCTCGATTGGGACGACGACGTGGTTTCACAATTTGAACGGTCCGATCGCCATCGCACTGTTGCTTTAGAGATGCTCGATCAGGGGACCGCCTATAAATGCTGGCTCGACGGCGATGATTTAGCCGCTGAAAAGCAAGCAGCACGAGAGGAGAACCGACGCTTTGAAAGCCCGTGGCGCGATGCTACTTCTGGCTTCCCGGATCTGCCTTTCGCCGTTCGCCTAAAAGCCCCGCGCGACGGCGAGACATTGGTCCGCGATGAGGTCCAGGGCGAGGTGGCGTTTCAAGCCGCAGCGCTTGATGACATGATCCTACTGCGCTCCGATGGCTCACCAACTTATATGCACGCCGTCGTCGTCGATGATCATGATATGGGGATCACCCATGTGATCCGCGGCGATGATCATTTCATCAATGCGGCGCGTCAACAGCAACTCTACAAAGCCCTTGAGTGGGATATCCCGGTTTGGGTGCATGTGCCGTTGATCCATGGACCCGATGGAAAGAAACTTTCAAAGCGCCATGGCGCGTTGGGCATCGAGGCTTATGCTGACATGGGTTATCTACCAGCGGCAATGCGCAATTATTTAATGAAACTTGGCTGGTCGCACGGCGATGATGAGATTATCTCGATGGATCAAGCGCTGGAATGGTTCGATCTTGCGGGCCTTAACAAAGCTGCGGCTCGGCTCGACTTTGACAAGTTGGCTCATCTCAATAGTGAATATATCAAGCAGCTCAGCGATGAAGACTTTATCGCGCGAGCGATGGCGTTTTTTCCCAGCGATCAATCAAGAGATCTCACTGAGCGCCTTATACGTGCCGCTCCATTCTTAAAAGATCGGGTCCAGACACTCAAACAAGCCCCGGATATAGCTCAGTTCTTGGCCCTGAAACGCCCCTTGGAAATCACCGGCAAAGCGGCAAAACCTTTGCGCAAAGAAGGCGCAAGAGAGATCCTCAACGCGGTCATTACGAGGCTCAGCAGCTTACCGGACTGGTCGATTACGGCGTTGGATCAGGCGATACAGGCCCTTGTCGATGAAAAACAAGTTGGGTTTGGCCAGGTCGGACAACCGGTTCGAGCCGCGCTGACGGCAGGCTATGCGTCTCCTTCCTTGGGCGAAGTTTTCTATATTTTAGGCCGGGAAGAAGCCCTTGCGCGCCTAAACGATCAAGCTTCTGCCAAAAATTATGAATAATAACAACTAGTTACAAGCAGTTATATAAAGTCGTTCAATGTGTGGAATTGAGGCTGGATTATTCCCGCGCCATGGCTATTATCCGGCTTATCAAAAGATATTGCAGCGCACAAATTGAGCATCGGGGCTTAATGGTATTGTCTGGCGCCAAACGACAAGAGATGAAGGAGCTTATCGATGGAAAGCAACAAGAAACAAAACGGCACCGCGCGACTTCATCTCGGCGGCAAAGACGTCGAATTCGACATCTATAGCGGCACCCATGGCCCAGATGTGGTCGACATTTCCAGCATGTATAAGCAAACCGGCCTGTTCACCCTCGATCCCGGGTTCACCTCTACGGCGTCTTGCGAAAGCAACATCACCTTCATTGATGGCGGCAAAGGCACATTGCTCTATCGCGGTTATCCGATCAGCCAGCTGGCCGAAAAATCCGACTTTCTCGAAAGCGCCTATCTGTTACTGGAGGGCGAACTGCCGACAAAATCTGAATATGCGCAGTTTAATAATGACATCACCTATCACACCATGGTGCATGATCATTTCAATAATTTTTTCAATGGCTTCCGTCGCGATGCTCATCCAATGGCGATTATGTGCGGCGCAGTTGGGGCGTTGTCCGCCTTTTATCATGACTCAACCGACATCAATGATCCGCGAACCCGGATCATTGCGACCCATCGGATGATCGCAAAAATGCCAACCATAGCGGCAATGGCGTATAAATACACCATCGGCCAGCCCTTCGTTTATCCTGACAATAATCTTGGCTATACCGAAAATTTCCTGCGGATGTCCTTCGCGGTGCCGGCCGAAGATTATAAGGTCAACAAAGTCCTAGCGGATGCCCTCGATAAGATTTTCATCTTGCATATGGATCATGAGCAAAACGCCTCAACCTCCACGGTCCGTCTGGCGGGCTCTTCTGGCGCTAACCCATTTGCTTGTATCGCGGCGGGCATTGCTTGCCTCTGGGGCCCGGCCCATGGCGGGGCCAATGAAGCGGCTTTACGAATGTTGATGGAAATCGGCACCGTAGACCGGATCCCGGAATATATCGCGAGGGCTAAAGATAAGTCTGACCCGTTCCGGCTGATGGGCTTTGGCCACCGGGTTTACAAAAATTACGACCCGCGCGCCAAAGTGATGCAAAAAGCTTGTCACGAAGTGCTGGATGCGGTTGGAGCGAAAAACACACCATTGCTGGATGTGGCGATGGAATTGGAAAGAATCGCCCTCGAAGATGAGTATTTCATCGAGAAGAAGCTTTATCCGAACATCGATTTTTATTCCGGCATTACCCTGCGCGCCCTCGGCTACCCGCCGGAGATGTTCACTGTATTGTTCGCACTCGCCCGCACTGTCGGCTGGATCGCTCAATGGAAAGAAATGATCGAGGACCCAAATTCAAAAATTGGCCGCCCGCGGCAAATCTACACCGGCGCCGCAGAGCGCGATTATATCGACCTTGGCAAACGCTAAAACTTGCAGATAGGCCCTTCACAGAGCCGCCAGACTTTGCTACCTCCCTCGCTTCTCAGGGGTTTTTTCCCCTTACCAGTCAAGATCGTGCGGTCGTGGCGGAATTGGTAGACGCGCAGCGTTGAGGTCGCTGTCCGGTAACACGGGTGGAAGTTCGAGTCTTCTCGACCGCACCATTCATTTCGGGTTCGCCTTCGGCGAAATTTTTCTGAAAGAAAAATACGAAATGAATGCTCGAAGGCTACGCCTGAGAGCCTGAAGCAATTGGCTCCGCCAAAATTTTTGCGCAGCAAAAATAGGATTTGAATGCTCGACAGCTACGCTGGAGAGCCATTGAGCAGTTCGCCTTCGGCGAAATTTTTCTGAAAGAAAAATACGAAATGAATGCTCGAAGGCTACGCCTGAGAGCCTGAAGCAATTGGCCTCCGCCAAAATTTTTGCGCAGCAAAAATAAGATTTGAATGCTCGACAGCTATGCTGGAGAGCCCAAAATACCAACCAAGCGAAATAGTTCTTCCAATCGCCACCGGCCAAATTTTTACGAAGCAACATCATCATGTCAAAGAGCATTTTTTAGGTCATCTATATCAGCCAAGCTTCGCCATCTGCTTCAAATGGGAAACCCACGAGACAGGGATAAATTGGGAGACAAGTCTTTTAAGAAAAACGACGGTCTCCCGATGGGTGAGGAAGTCCCACGCATCGCCGGGCTACTCCAGCGCGCCATCCAAAAGGAGAGGACCGGCCGGTAACAAGCCCTAAATAATTTTTTACACGTGAATTTTGGGCCGACTCTCGGCGCTCACGTGGCAGTCATGCCCCGAAGGTCGTCCGCCCCTCACATC
>JAZGEB010000376.1:0-4481 GCA_036478515.1 Parvularculaceae bacterium
CGTCAGCGGGCTGGCTGAAATAAAGTCCGGCGCTGTTTGCGGCGGACAGACATGTAACATATCAAATTCGCGGTCTATGATTTCGGTTTTGTCGCCTTTTTTGCGTTCAAATCTGGCAACTTTCTGGTTCCCATCAACCGCGATCAGATTGTCAAAGAAACACAAATCAATATCATATTTCTCGACATATTTCATCAGCGCTGGAACATAAGCCTCTACGCCAAAGAGAACGCCGCCAGCATTGTGAAACTCAACTTCCATTTTTTTCAACACGCGCTTGCGAAGCCACGCATCACAAGACAGGTACATCGCCTTTTGCGGCGCACCAGCGCATTTGATCGGCATTGGCGGCTGGGTAAACAAAGCTCGGCCAGATTTCATCTGGTTGACCAATTCCCAAGTATAGGGCGCCAAATCATAGCGATAATTAGAGGTAACACCGTTGCGACCGAGAGTTTCTTCCAAGCCTTCAACACCGGCCCAATTCAGTTTCAAGCCGGGAGCAACCACCAGGCTCTCATAGGAGATTGCCTCGCCATTGCTCAAGGTAACTTCGTTTTGCGCCGGGTGAAATTCAGCAACACTGGCTTTTTTCCATGTCGCGCCGCGCGGAACCATATCAGCCATCTGTCTTTTAGTCTGTTCTGGTTTAAACACGCCGCCGCCAACAAGGGTCCAACCGGGTTGATAGAAATGATGTTCGGCCGGATCGATAATGAGCACATCGAGGTTGTGTTTACGTTTTAAAATACTGGCCGCTGTCGCAATGCCAGCAGATCCGCCTCCAATAATAACCACATCATGTTTCGTCATTTCGGCCTCCGTAATAGTTTTAGCTTATAAGATATTCTCGCGTCGATATAAATCTCATCCCCACCTTATAACGCGTTAATCGGTACTTTTAAATATCGCTTGCCATTATCTTCCGGGGGCGGCATTTCTCCGGCGCGCATGTTCACCTGCACTGATGGTAAAATCAGGGTAGGTAAATCTAACGTCGCATCGCGGGCATTGCGCATCTTGATAAATTCCTCCCTTTTTGTCCCATGCCCAACGTGAATATTATCGCGTTTTTCTTCTGCTATAGTCGTTTCCCACTGAATTTTATCCCGCGATGCGGTGATATAATCATGGCAGAGAAACACCCGCGTTTCGTCGGGCAGTTTAAATATTTTTTGAATTGAATCATACAATGCAGACGCATCACCGCCCGGAAAATCGCACCGAGCCGTGCCAAAATCAGGCATGAACAATGTGTCCCCGACAAAAACGGCGTCACCAATGACATGGCTCATACACGCAGGCGTATGCCCTGGCGTGTGCATTGCCCTCGCCTCAAGATTGCCAATGGAATAGGTTTCCCCATCTTTGAACAAATGGTCAAATTGGCTGCCATCGGTGTGAAATGATTGCCCTTCATTGAACACCTCACCAAAGACTTTTTGAACAGCAGAGATTTGAGCACCAATTGCGGTTTTACCGCCAAGTTGTTCTTTGATATAGGGCGCAGCAGTTAAATGATCAGCATGGACATGGCTGTCAATAATCCACTCCGTATGCAGCCCATTCTCTTTGACATAAGCGACAAGAACATCTGCCGAATTCGTACTGGTCCGACCGGAAGCAGGATTATAATCCAATAGCGAATCGATAATCGCACATTTTCTTGTATCCGGATCAGCGACGACATAGCTCACTGTATTAGTGGGTTCATCAAAAAATGCGGTGACAACTGGATTAGTCATATTAATCTCCATGTGTATATTCAAGTTGTTCGAGCGAATATGCCGTAGCCGCCAGGGGCGTTTTTACGGCGGGAGACCGATTGCTGTGGATGTGCAATTGGCCGCCCCTCAATCATAACATCGCAAATCGCGTCAATCATAGCGCGTGTCCGGACATTATCGGATAATTTATAAAAGATAATTTTCGACTCGCGCCGAGCTTCGATTAATCCGCCCTCGCGTAGTTTTGCGAGTTCTCGCGATAATCGTGGCTGTTTAATGCCAAGCGTCGTTTCCATTGTCCCGACAGACATTTCGTTATCGCGCAGCTGGCAACAAATCAATAGCCGTGCCGGATGAGAAAGAGCCTTTAACAACATTGTTGCCTCGTCCAGAACGGCGCCAAGTTTGATTGTATCAGGAGTCATTTTTCCGCCCCCTCTTTAGTGAAGTACCATATATCACCTTTTGCACGAGAGCGACGGTCCGCTTCATCCTGATCTAATGGCGGCGGCAAGACAAAATCGTCCCCCTGTTGCCACCCTTCTGGGGTCGCAATTTGGCGTTCATCGGTTTGCTGCAATGCGGCTAAAACTCGGAGTATTTCGTGAATTGAACGACCGACATTCATCGGATAATGAATTTGCGCCCGAATGTAGCCTTCAGGGTCTATGAAAAAAACAGATCGAACGGCTGCCGTCGTAGCGGAATTATCATGGATCATGCCATAGCAGCGGGCGATCGCCATTGAAATGTCTTCGATAATTGGAAAAGAAATTCGAACATCGAAGCGTTCTTCAATGTCCTTCACCCATGCGAGATGGGCATAGAGACTATCAACCGACAGACCCAGCAATTCACAACCAAAGCTCTTGAACTGGTCAACAGCTTGTTGAAAAGCGACAAATTCGGTCGTGCATACTGGCGTAAAGTCCGCCGGATGCGAGAAAAACACCAACCACTTCGAGCGATAATCCGTCATCCGCACCAACCCTTGAGTGGAGCGTGCCTCAAAATCCGGCGCGATATCATCAATCCGGGCCGTCGGGACAGTATTGGGTTGTGGTGAAGGCGTCATCAGCAAACTTTCTCTTGTGCCAATACATATTACAGTTTACAAGAATGTCAATCGTTAATTGGTAATCAATGTCAGGATATTGAGAATTCATGGAAAATTTCACCCCCCTTGCCGCCCTCATTGGCGGCGCGATGATTGGCCTCTCCGCCATTATATTGATGGCCTTTAATGGCCGGATCGCCGGCATCAGCGGCGTTTTTTCGGGCACATTATTCGCCAAAACCGGCGACAAGGCCTGGCGGATTTACTTCATTCTTGGCTTGATCGCCGCGCCCCTGCTCTATCGATTAGCCAGTGGCACACCCCTACCATTCGAGATGAGTGCCAACATGCCGATCACGATTATCGCTGGCTTGTTGGTTGGCTTTGGCACCCGTCTGGGCTCTGGCTGCACCAGCGGCCATGGCATTTGTGGTTTATCCCGCTTGTCTGTGCGGTCCTTGGTGTCCGTCGCACTCTTCATGGGTGTTGGATTCATCACCGTGGCCGTGGCTAAAATGATCATAGGAGTTTAGAAAGATGCGACAAAATCTAACCGCCCTTATTGCTGGTGCTGTATTTGGCATTGGCCTGACAGTTTCCGAAATGATCAACCCGGCAAAAGTGATCGGGTTTTTGGACCTTTTCGGCAATTGGGATCCATCCCTTGCCTTTACCATGGGCGGCGGATTAATCGTCACCGCCATTGGCTATCGATTGGTTTGGCGGCGATCAACGCCTATTTTTTCAGAGCAATACCAGCTCCCTCAGAATACCCAAATTGACAAAAACCTTGCCCTCGGCGCGATTTTATTCGGCACTGGTTGGGGCCTCGCCGGTTTATGCCCCGGGCCTGCCATCGCGGCGATATCTATTGGCGGTATCAAAGCCATGACCTTCGTCGTCGCTATGATCGCCGGCATTGTCATCTTTGAATTTGTGCTTGGCAACCGGCGCCCTAAAACCATCGCGGCCTAGAACAACACCGTGGTAATTGTTGTTGCTTCAATCCCTTAATCCGCACACAATTAGAGCCGTCATCATGACGGCTTTTCTTGTCATTGATAGATCGCAAAGGAGCAGCGTCACCAGATGTCTAAACAACTAAGACACAAGACCGCAAAAGAGAAGCTGGGCGCAAAACTTATCGGCGGTATAGCGCTTTTCTGCCTCTCTCTTTCAGGGTGCGCGCTCATCCAATCGGCCAAACAAGAGCCGACACAGATTATCAAAGCGCGCGTCTTAGTGACACCTGAAAACTATGGCCAAGCTGTTGCCAAGTGGCAATTGGCGGCGATGGAAGACCTGTCTTATTTGTCGACTTTCCGTAGTGATAGTGATTACACAAGAGGCTGGATCAAAGCCTCGTTTTATATCGGTCTCGAGCGATTTGCCGAAACAACACAAAATCAGGATTTGCTCGGGGCCCTAGAACAAGTCTCGCGGGACAATCGCTTTGAGTTGGGCCGTCAAGTGTGGCATGCGGATGATCAAGCGATTGGCGCGATCTATGCGGGTGTCGCCAGACGGCTCGACGCGGCAAAATTACTCGGCCCGGTGCGGCGCGAATTCGATGACATTCTGGCCAATCGACCGAGCCATGGGCTCGAATTCGTCGAAGGCAGTGTTTCTGAAGGTGGTTGCCAGCGACGGCTTTGCTGGGCCGATGCTATTTTCATGGGACCACCATCTTGGGCGCT
>JAZGEB010000377.1:0-5511 GCA_036478515.1 Parvularculaceae bacterium
AAATTCGTTGAAAACATTGAATTAAGGGCAAAAATCATTACGTTTAAGACAAATCAATTGATGGGGTTAATTATGGGTCATTGGCGTTCTCGCTCACGTAAATTCACGATTGCCGCGTTTTCGATGCTGGTTCTGGGGGCTTTCATGCTGCTGGCCAGTACTTTGAGCGCACAAGAAGGCGGCGCAGCGCAGCGCGGGGTCGTTTTGACCCTGAACGGGGCGGTGACCCCGGCCAATGGCAATTATCTGGTGCGGGAGATTGAAGCGGCGAATACCGCTGGCGTTGACCTGATCATCATGGAAATCGATACCCCCGGTGGGCTGATGGACTCGATGAAGTCGATCATCAAGGCGATGCTCGCCTCAGATGCGCCGGTGGTGACCTATGTCAGCCCCCAAGGCGCAAGATCAGCCAGTGCCGGGCTTTACATCATGTATGCAGCGCAAGTTTCGGCGATGGCCCCGGCGACCAATACCGGCTCAGCAACCCCAATTCAAATGGGCGGTGGCGGTGATGGCGGCAGTGATCGCGGGCTAGAGGAGATCCTCGACCGGTTAGAGAAGATGGAAAAAGACGATGCCGCAGCGCCGGTCGAAGACGCAAGCGATGAACAATCTGGTGAGACCGATGCCGCGCCAGTTGTTGAAGAACCGAATGAAGGTATTCGCCAGGAACCTGTTGATGAGGAGGGCCGCCCGGTCGATATTTCCAATGACGCTTCAATGCGTGGCAAAATCATCGAAGACTCAGTTGCTTATATTCGCGGGCTCGCCCAACTGCGCGGGCGCAATGCGGACTGGGCCGAGAAAGCTGTACGGCCGCCCTCTGCCAGCGTGACTTCCAGCGAAGCTTTGGAACTGGGTGTCATTGAAATTATCGCGAAGGACCGGGCTGATTTGTTGCGCCAACTTGATGGTAAAAAAGTGCAAACCGCTGCCGGCGAAGTCACCATCAGCACTGCTGATATGGTGATCACTGACATCGCGCCTCAAGCATGGGAGAAAATCCTGTCCTTTTTCGCCAATCCAAATGTCGCGGCGATCCTGATCTCGCTTGGGACGCTTGGTCTGACGGTTGAATTATGGAACCCCGGCTCGATATTCCCCGGTATATTCGGCGCCTTATGTTTGGCGCTTGGCCTTTATGCGATGAATCTCCTGCCGCATGATTCTTTATTTCTGATCGTCATCGGCCTTGGCGCTTTGTTGCTGATCATAGAGGCTTTCACGCCGAGTTTTGGGCTTATCGGGCTCACGGGACTACTGACTCTGGCGACAGGTTTGTGGTTCTTGTTCCCGGAAGAATTCCGCGTGTCGAAAGAGTTGATTGCCGGCATTGTGTTGATTGGCGGCGCGTTTTTGGGGCTGATCCTCTACGCTGTGGTTGGCTCGCGGTCGCATGGTCCCTTGATCGGGGCTGAAGCCATTCGCAAACGCGAAGGTAAGGTCGATCAGTGGGATGCCCAAAAAGGAAAAGGCTATGTCATCGTTGAAGGCGAGCGCTGGCAGGCGCGATCAACGCAACCGCTCAAACCGGGCGATAAAATTCGGGTGATTAACGTTGATGGCATTGTTCTGGTGGTGAAATCAGCCTCTGCTGGACCCGCAATGCTCAATCGCATGCTTGGCGTGCGGAGCAAATCACAGCCTCTTAAACAAACGAAGTAAACACGAACGGAGAACACTTATGGGCAGCCTTCAATATTTAATCCCGCTACTGGCTTTGCTGGCTTTTGTCGCCACGGCAATTTTCAAAATCCTCAAGGAATATGAGCGCGGCGTGGTCTTTACCCTTGGTCGTGTTGGCCGCAAAGCTGCTGGTCCGGGGTTGGTGATCCTGATCCCGATCTTGCAAACCATGAAAAAAGTCGACATGCGGACGCTGGTCCATGATGTGCCGAGCCAAGATGTGATCTCCGCCGATAACGTCTCGGTAAAAGTCAATGCGGTGATTTATTACCGTGTCATCGATGCTGTACGGGCCGTTGTGCAAGTTGAAAACTATATGGCGGCGACCAGCCAGTTGGCGCAAACAACATTGCGCTCGGTGCTCGGTAAACATGAGCTTGATGAAATGTTGCAGGAGCGCGAAAAGCTCAACAAGGATATTCAAGCTATTCTTGATGCCCAGACCGAAGCTTGGGGAATCAAAGTTGCCAATGTCGAGATCAAACATGTTGATGTCGATTCCTCGATGATCCGCGCGATTGCCAAACAAGCCGAAGCGGAACGTGAAAGACGGGCAAAAGTGATCCTCGCTGAAGGGGAAGAACAAGCGGCAACAAAACTCGCAGAGGCGGCTCAAATTCTGAGCACCCAACCAGGTGCGATGCAGCTTCGTTATTTGAACTCTTTGCAGGAAATCGCCAATGACCGGACCAACACAATCGTGTTTCCGTTCACGGATGAAATTAAAAACCTGTTCGGGAAATAGAGTTGTTTATCAACTAGATTAATTATCGTAACGACCTACCAAGACATATATATCTTGGTAGGTCGTTACATTTAAGCGTTATGTGTGATAAAAATCATACATAACGCTTAAATGTAGGTAGAATACACGCTATGGTTTTCCTCTTTTTTGACTTGATGATCCCTCATATGAGATATTGGTCGGTATTGAGGGAGAAAAAAGATGCGATTTTTTACAACCATAATCACACTATTCATTTTATTTTGGGGGAGTTCCTGCATGGCAGCGATCCTCCCAACTGCTTCTTGCGCTTCAGGCGCAACTTTTTATGATCCAGGAACCATGACCGGGGCGTCCTTGACGACTTCTTCCGGGTGCGAATTATATGCCGGGAATGACAAGAATGATGTCGGTCCGGCTACAACTGATGCACAGCCGTTCGGGATTACAGACTGGACCTTGTTGTGGTCAAGCGATGATGGCCAAGAAGCTGGCCAGCCTGACTTTGGTCTGACCGGAGATTTTGTTGGTCCTGATGGGACGTGGAATGTGGCAAGCTTTCTGGGCTACACGCAGATCATGATCATTTTGAAGGCTGGCAATGAATATGCCGCCTATTTGATTGATGCAACAAGTCTGTCGGGACTGTGGACGACTGCGGGTATTTTGACGAATAATGCAGGTGCCCCGCGCGATATATCACATATCTCGGTTTATTTTGCCGGAGATCCATCCGCAGTGCCATTGCCCGCGGCCTTTTTCTTGTTTTTGACCGGCATGTCTGTATTTGCGGGTATCCGTAAGCGCGCTTAAATAGCCGGGAAATTTTGACTAATTAACGCCTTCCCAATATTATCGGGGAGGCATTTTTCTGGTCGAACAGTCACACTAAACAGCATCCATATTTACCCGAGACAGACCCACGGCATCATCCGCGGGGAGCGACAATTCCCGGGTCTTCGCCCGGGACGACACATAGGCTCCCCGCACATACGGGGGCGTTGCTGCGCACCCAGAACGCAACCCATGCTGTTCTTTGATATTACGAAACCAAAATTTTGAGGCGGCTCATGGCCATTTAACTTCGGGCGGCATCGAGGATAGGATCGCGTCGACATTGCCGCCAGTTTTCAGGCCGAAACTTGTGCCGCGATCATAGAGCAGATTGAATTCGACATAGTGCCCGCGCTGACTGAGTTGCGCTTCGCGCTCTTCATCGGTCCATTTTTGGCCCATGCGTTTTTTTACGAGCGCTAGATAAATATCCAAAAAAGCGGTGCCGACATTTTGGGTGAAGGCAAAATCCGCATCCCAATCCCCGCTATTGAGTTGGTCGTAAAAAATCCCGCCAATGCCACGCTGTTCATTGCGATGGGGGAGCCAGAAATAGCGGTCACACCATTCCTTATATTCTTGATAAGCGCCTTCGCGATAGGTGTCGCAAACTGACTTAAAACTAGCATGAAAGGCGACCGTGTCCTCATGGGTCTGGCGACGATAGGCACCCAGCATCGGGGTCAGATCGGCGCCGCCCCCGAACCAGCTTTTGCTGGTGACGATCATCCGCGTGTTCATATGGGCGGTTGGGACGTGGGGATTGCTCGGATGAGCGATGAGAGAAATGCCTGCGGCCCAAAACCGGGGGTCTTCAGCTGCACCTGGAATAGCGCCGCGAAATTCCTCGCTAAATTCGCCATGAACGGTCGAAATATGGATGCCGGCCTTTTCAAACACCCGGCCATGGAGCAGAGACATCTCGCCGCCGCCCTGATCCTCAGCGCGATCTTGACCCCGCTGCCATGGCGTGCGCTTAAATTTTGCCGGGGCATCATCGCCATAAAGCGCGGGATCAGCTTCTTGTTCGAGTATTTCGAAACTTCGGCAAAGTTGGTCACGAATGGTCCTAAACCATTCTTTTGCTTTATCTTTTTGTGAACTTAAAGCGGTGGTGTCGGCGGGAGATTGGACCATCGTGGCACCATAGACACAGCCGATTGCTAATCAAGAGGCGCGGGCGGCGAATCATTGCTAGAAATGGTTAATCAACGTAGATTTGACAGTGCAGAGCTGGGTGTCGGGGGCAGGCGCGACATATTGCCTGGACTATTTTGCGAGGCCGGAAATACCGGCGGGGAAATTGAGGGACCGGCATGAACACCGTTAATTTGGCATTGATGGCAACGGCAGCTCTGGGCGGCGCGGTCGGGGGCATGACACTCGGCATGATTGCGAGTGCTATTGTTGCACGGGGCAATGCTGGTTTTGGCAAAACACTGACCTTTTTAGGTTTCGCTGGTGGCATCGCTGCCGGCATTGCGATTTTGCCGCCATTTCTCGACCCGCATCTGCGACCGATGTTTGAGCAAATTGTCGGCGCGCCAAAAACACAAGAGCCTGTGGGCCTCAGCTCGGTAGAGCAATTGCCCGATCTAGACCCGCTGGAAGTATCGTCCAAGGTCGACGCGATGATTGCTGACTTGAATGATCCTTTCTTCATGGCAGTTCTGGCAAAGGAGCCGTCCCGCGCGAAAAATTTTGAAACTCAATTGGGCCTTGCCTATCGCCGCGGCGGCGATGAGGCGCTTAGAGCTGAAGCGACGAAACTGGTTCTGGATGTTCAAACTCAGGCGATGCCGTTTTATATGGCGCGGGCGCAAGCACCTGATTTGGTCGTGGCGATGAGCACAGTGCGCGACACCATTAAATTCCTCAGCGAAAATGATCCGGTCGTTTGTCATCGTTGGCTTTATGGTCATCAGTCGGGGAACCTTGTTGATTATGCTCGATATCGCGCCGTCCTTGGCGATGAGGGGCACCTCAAATTACAGCAAAGTCTTGCCAATGCCATCACCGGGGCGAGCGAAATTTTACCGGAATATGATGAGAAAATTGCGTCGGATATTTTAATCCAAGCCCAGCAAATGGCCTTGAGTGAGCTTGGCGATGACAAGATCGGGATCATCAGCGGGGCGCAGATCCCTGAAGGAGCCGCAGAAGCCAAACAGGCTTGCGATACGACGGCAGCGATTTATGAGATGATCTTGAGCGATGAAAATGCCGCCACGGCTTGGCGACATTTTTTCATCCATGACTTTATC
>JAZGEB010000378.1:0-9089 GCA_036478515.1 Parvularculaceae bacterium
ACGTTTTGCGAAAGTTTTAGGTAAATTGTCTGTTAAGGAAGTATTTATTTTTTACCTTAGCAATACAGTAACAAATCCGTGCCAATCTCACAGTGAAGTGGGCCAGGTATATAGTAGTGACGTTTCAATATAAGACACAAATGTGCCTGATGGCCGCTGGGCTCGCCTTGTCGAGCAATGCCTCTGCACAGGTGAGTGCACCCCAACGTGATTTTCTCGACAGCGCTGGCATGTTACTGCCACCCATATTATTAGCGGTACGGGTCGATGTCAGTGAGATCGCCCAGGCTCAAAACCCAACCAAAACCGCTGATCAAAATGATATTGTAGTGCACTACACAGCAATCGATTTTTCCGGCAATACAGTATTGTCAAAATCGCAATTGAAAAGGCTCGCCGCGCCTTATCTAAATCGCGACTTGACCCTTGTCGACCTGAAGCAACTGGCCAACAATATTACCACGCTCTATATTGATGAGGGGTATTTTCTCTCTAAAGCGACGATTTCACTCAATCAATCTCGCCAAGGGTTGCTGACAGTGACCATGATTGAAGGCTCTGTCGCAGATATTGTTTTCACTGGCGATGACATCGCTTACCTCCCCGCTTTATTCGCGCCGCTAAAACAAGACAAGCCAACCACAAGAGCGGCGCTTGATCTGGCCATGGCTAAGGCGCGGATGATCAATGGCGTCAAAATAAAAACCATCTCGCAAAAACGTATCCCCGGCAACAAACAAGCTGTCTTGCTTGAGGTCGATGCGCAATTTTCGAAATTCGGCGTTGACGTGTACCTCACCAATAAAGGCTCGCGCGAAGGCGAAGATGTGAAATTGTCGGTCACCGGCCGAGTCAATTCCCTGTTGCGAATGGGCGATAGTTTTAAAATTGGGTTTCTGACAAAACCAGAAGCGCCTGATGATCTAAATTATGCCTCAGCCCAATATGAAGTACCGCTTGGGTGGAAAAATGCGCATGGCTTTATTTCCTACACCCACTCCGAAACAGAACCGCGCAGTGTGCTCGTCGGGCGCGACCTATTCGGTTCGTTAAATGGGGGCAAGGCCGGGATCACGATACCGCTCATATTCTCCCCAATGAAAAGGCTCTCCTTCACCGCGCAAATCGAGGCCTCAGATAATCGTGAATTTGAAAATGGCTTAAATTTATACACGGACCGCTTGCGACTTGTCCGCGGTAGGCTTGACTTCATCAAACGCTACAAAGATCGTTCGCAAACAAATCTGTCTGTCGAATATTCTCAAGGGTTTGATATTTTTGGGGCCAGCGATGGCTTATCCATGCGCGTATCGCGTCCCGGAGCTGATGCCTTTTTCAAGAAAATATTCACCGAACTGACGCATCAAGAATTTCTTTCGGGGAAAATCAGCACCAAGATCGGTTTTGCTGGACAATATGCTGATACCCCCTTGCTTTACAGCGAAGAGTTTGGCGTTGGTGGAGGATCCTATGGCCGGGGCTATGATTATGGCGAAGTTCTTGGCGATAAGGGTGCGGCGGCTTTCATTGAGTTGATTTATCACGGCGCTGGCGCTGGTTTGTTAGAACGTTGGGAAGCCTATGGCTTTGTTGATAGTGGCGCGACATGGAACCAAGGAACGCCATTATCCGCAGACGGGACATGGCTGTCATCAGCTGGCCTTGGCGCGCGTCTCTATATTGGTGATGTTGCTAGTCTCGCTTACGAAGCGGCGATGCCATTATCTGACGCGCCCTACACGCTTGACGATGAAGACATCCGCCACCGCTTCGATATTGCCATTCGGTATTAATAGTTGGTGGTACTGATTTAGCCCTACCTCGTTTCCGGCTCGTCACCGCGCAATATCGCCTGATAGCTATCGATATTTTCAACTAACTCCACGATCTGCGCTGGCGCGCCTTCCTGGCGCAGAAAATCAGACATCGCCGTGCTGAGCAGTTTGGGATCATCGCATGTATCGCCAAGTAAGCGCAGGTCATCCATCGCCCGGCTCGTTTCCAACTTGTTGATAAATTTTTCAACCGAGCGCAGGACCCCAGCCATTTGCAAGAAATTTACCGAGCGCCCACTGTCAAGATCGCTCTGGGCTTTGCGGAAGGTCCGCAGCATTGGCCTGGTTTCCCGGCGAAATTCTGCCACGGCTTTATCGCTGCGTTTACTGATCCACTGGGCCGAACAAATCTCTTCTGGTGTTGGTGTGCTCGCACAACTGCTGATGACAAGCGCGACCAAACCAGCGCCAATTAGTGATCGAAAACCTCGCATTAAACCCTCCATGTTTTTTTCTCGGCCTGCTTATACCCTGTTCGATGCACTTTGGTAAAGGTTTGAAAATAAGGCGAGAATACCTAGCTTTTGCCCATCACATCGCTTAGAGTTTGCGCTGATTGTTGGGGGTGGGCATGAAGCCTTGGGCAAAATATAAGCTACGACTATACGCCATGGCAGCAACCGCCGCGGCTCTCTTATTACTCTTCCAACTAACCCTCGAGCGTCGGCGCGCTTATCCTCATTATATCACCATCTTGTCAGAACATCACGCCGAGCGGCTGACGCTCTGGCAGACCCGCGAGATCATCTTTCTTGGCGATAGCCACATTCAATTTCTTGATACGGCGAAAATCAGAGTTGATGCCCTCAATTTAGGAATTGGGGGCCTCACAACGCAAGTCTTGCTCGAGCATTTACCCACTTATGAAATTGCCCCCAGTCAATTGGTTGTGATCGGCACTGGCATTAATGATCTTGCTCACTTTGGTCGCGGACAAACACAAACCAACTTGCGCGCCCTGACGGCCTATATGAATAGCCGGGGCAGCACTTGGTCTTTACTCGAGATCATGCCGGTGAATGAAGTCCTCACCAAAATAAAAAATGATGATATCCGCGCCCTCAATGCCCTTTTGGCAGACCTTTGCATTGCACCTTGCACGCTGATCCGAAGCCATGGCGCTGTTGCCACCATCGACGGCAATTTGCATCCAGATTATGACCGGGGTGACGGCTTGCATTTAAACCAAGCTGGGTATCAGGCGTTGATTGACCAGATTAAGAGCCAATTTGCAGAGCAACCAATGAGATGAGGGGGGCAGCTGGCGGTAATAGATTATATGTCCTCGATGGTTTGCGCGGGATCGCTGCTTTGCTGGTTGTTGTGTTTCACTACACGACGATGTTTCCCGTATTTTATCCCGACGCCTTAATGCCAGCTTTCACTTTTCCCATCGGTCAATTTGGCGTCCATTTGTTTTTCATGATTAGTGGTTTTGTGATCTTAATGACCCTTGAAAAACGCGGTGCTAGTGCGGGATTTCTCAAAGCCAGGTTTTTCCGACTCTATCCTATTTTCTGGGTATGCATCCTCATCACAGCCACCATCATGGTGGTCGCGCCGCCGCCAGGTCATCACCAAACGCTGCAACAGATTCTGGTGAATTTCACCATGGTAGAAGAGTATGTGAAAATTAAACCGGTTGATGGCGTCTATTGGAGCCTTACCTATGAGTTAGGTTTTTATTTTTTCATGTTTTGGGTTTTCAGATTGAAATTGGAGAAATGGCTCGACTGGATTACCGGTTTTTGGATTTTGGGGACGGTATTTTTCGCACTTCTCGAACCATATATTCCGCACCCATTGCATTATCTGTTGGTGTTTAATAATTATGGCAGTCTGTTTGCCGCAGGCTTGTTGCTCTATCGAATTTATAGCAAAGTCGCCTCACCGGCTCGCACTGGCTTGTTGGTGGCGGCCATTCTCGCGCAGTTTATGCCGACATGGGGAGAAGCGATACAAGAAAGTTTGATGCAACTCATCAGCGTTGCTGCTCTGGCTGGCATTTTTAGTCTGGCGCTCTTTACCAAAGCCCTAAACTATCTTGGCGGCAGCCTGTTTGTCTTTCTTGGTCGAATATCCTATCCGCTATATCTCATCCATCAAATGGTCGGCTATGCCCTGATCAATGCGATGCAACAATCTGGTATCGGATGGTGGGCGTCGGTCAGTCTTGCTTTTGTCGTCGCCATTGGCATCGCCAGTGCCCTGACACTGATGATTGATGAACCGGTGCGACGGAGGATATCAAAGGCATGAACCTGACATCACTTCATTTCTTCTGAGACTGGCTCATCCTCATCGTTGGCCGGGATCGCATAACCACCGGTGAACCAGCGATGCAAATCAATATCGGCACACCGTTTTGAGCAAAACGGTTTATATAGATCGACAATAACGCCCTCGCAAATCGGGCATTTAGGTTTTTTCACACGTTTTTTCTCTGACATCAAATACCTCCCGGGCTTGGCCCTCTTTTGCCAGCACTTTAAAGCGCGAGCCGAAGCGTTCTGTGATCATTGAGTGCCATTGATTGTGATGCTCTAACCAGGTGGCAATATCCGGCGCAATTTCGAGAATGAAATTTGTGGCTGGCGCATCTGCCATGGCTTTTTCCAAGCAGCGCACAGCTTTGGCTGCCAGAACTTTGCTGGTAAACACCCGCCCGAGCACGGGCCCCGGTCCTGATTTTTGCGTCATCCGCTCAAGCAATGTTTCTTCAGGTTTTGGCAAGGTTAGATGAAACAATCCACCATCGGACATTTTGCCGAGCCGAGCGCCGGGCATTTTTTTTGCCTCTGCCTTTAAGGAGCTGAGCAATTGGCCGCCGCCTTTGGCCGCGAGCGCGGGAAAATCAATCACCACCTGACCGCCAATTTTTCGCATCATCAGTTGGCGGAATATGACCGGGATCGCCTCAAGGCAAGCTTTGATGATCGAACCCTTGCGCGATTGACCAGGTGTTGCAGCAACATCTATATCGATCGCGGTTAAAGCTTCCATCTCGTCGATGGTGATCCGGCCGCCACCGGCTAAGGCAACAACTGGCGACAAAGCCCGTTCCAAGGTTTCCTCCGCGCCGCAACGCTCAAAAAGGTCGACTTCCTGGACCGCATTGAGCCCTACTTTGCGGTGGCCAAGTTGCTTTTCCACCAGCGCTTTGACCTCAAGAAACCCAGCAAGTCCGCTGACCTCAATTTGAGCGGGAGCGTGATCTGCAAAATGCGTCAGAGCCGCAGCAGCGGCGCGCGGCTGGGACAGATGCCGCGGGGTCTTGTCTTCCTTGATGGCCTTTACCATCGCATCATATTGCATGCGCAAATTCGTAAACGCTTGGCGACCTATCTCAGCAGAAATACCCATCATCAAAGGTCGAATTCGTAATTCCCCCTTAAAGCCTTTTTCTTGCATCAGCTGAGTTAATCGTTCGCGCTCTTCAGGTGCTATGATTTTCTTATCAATAGCCAACTTTCGCTTGCCGGTCATGGGCAGCCAAGTCATCAACGGTGTTGCCAGTTGAAAATTGCGGGTTAAGAGCGCGCCCTTACCGCCAATCGGCGGGCGCTTCATCTGCACCAAGAGGGTTTCCCCTTCAACCGGTAAACCGCCATCACTGGCATTTAAAAACCCTTGCCCAGCATCTGCTTTGTCGTCGCCAAGGTCTAAAAAAGCGCCGCCCAGCGCTTCATCAACGCGTGCCACCCGGCCGGCATAAAATCCGCCGCCAAGCTGCGGCCCAATCCACAATCCTTGCACTTTATCGTGGCGCAACAATGCAGCCCGGGTTTCAATCGGACCAGATTCTATCATCAAGGTAGCCATATCAGTCTTTCAAAATCGGCAGGTTAGCGCTCAGGTCTTTTTCGGGGAGCAGACCAGCTCCCCTCAGCAAATTCGATGTCTCGTATAGCGGTAACCCGACGACACTGGAATAGGAACCGATCAAAGAAATGATGTGTGCGCCAAACAGCCCTTGAATGGCATAGCCGCCGGCTTTGCCGTCCCACTCACCGGCGGCAAGATAGTCGCTCACCATCTCAGGCGACAAACGCCGGACTTTGACCCTGGTTTCAACCAACCGTTCGCGCAGCTCTCCATCGGAGGTGACGAGGGCAACGCCGGTATAAACCCGGTGCGAGCGCCCAGCGATCAATGCCAAGCAATCGCTCGCCTGGTCAATCGTCTGCGCTTTTGGCAATACCCGACGCCCACAAGCAACCACCGTATCACTACCAAGAATGACAGCTCCCTTGTGGCGCGGAGCGACGCTGCGCGCTTTTTCCCGAGCCAGTCGTGCGGCATGATCGCGCGGGATCTCTCCTGCGCCAATTATTTCATCGATATTTGCGGGGTCGATTGTGTCGGGCCGATAGCCGATCTGCTCGAGCAATTGTTGACGTCTGGGCGAAGCGCTGGCCAATATCAAAGAGGGCCGAGATTTCGGGCTCGGAGCGCTCATCAGAGATTATTTGAAGCGATAGGTGATACGACCTTTAGATAGGTCATATGGTGTCATTTCCACCAATACCTTGTCCCCTGCCAGCACGCGGATACGGTTCTTGCGCATCTTGCCAGCAGTGTGGGCAATGATTTCATGCTCATTCTCGAGTTTAACCCGAAATGTTGCGTTCGGCAGAAGTTCTTCTACCGTGCCGGAAAACTCCAGCAGTTCTTCTTTGGCCATGTAAATCCTCTATTTGGCTGTCACAAAAACGGAACGTGATGGTGCACGCACAAAAAATCAAGGCATAAAGCCTGATTCAACCCAATTCTGCAGCGATTTTCGTCATTAGCGTGTCTCTGGCAGCACGATAGGCCTCGATCAACTGATCGCGGCGGCCCATTGTGTCGGTCGGATTGGGGATATCCCAAAGCACCACAGCTGTGGTCCCAGCAAGCGCGCGCGCCGCCATTTGCGCTTGCGGTGTCAACGCAACGATCAGATCGAAATCTGCCAAATCGACATCGGCAAAGGTTTTTGGGGTGTAATCCTCAAATGCCAGCCCCTGTTCGGCGAGAATGGCGGGAATAAAGGGGTCTAACTCGCCAGTATAGACCCCAACACTATCGATGTGGATTGTCTTGGCCAACAAGTGACGAGCAATGACCGCTGCCATAGGCGAGCGCACTGAATTCATATTACAGGCGAACAGAACGCCATTTCTTAAATTATGGGGCATTTAGCCTCTCATGTGAAAACTACAAATCAATGTGAAAAGCCGCCGTCCGGTATTAAAATCAATGGTGATCTTGTCCTTGAGACGCTCGGTCAGTATTTCCGATCCTTCATTATGCATCGCCCGGCGCGCCATATCGATGGTCTCAATATTCTCAGGGGCAGCGTTGCGTATGGCGTCATAATAGCTTTCACACAACAAAAAATAGTCTTTGATGGTCCGCCGTAGAGGCGTCACCGACATGTGGAACTGGCCAATCTCGGTCTCATCTTCACGCCGAACATCAAAAATCAACCGTCCCTCCAGGGTCGACATATACAGCACAAATGGACCCTCACCGCGTGTTTCAGCCGGCGCATTGGGCACAAATGAGTTCTCCTGCAACAAGTCATACACCGCAATCTTGCGCTCATGCTCAATATCCGCACTCGCCCCGGCGAGCGAGCGCTCGTCCAATTCGATCCGGCTAAGACGATGGCTATCTGACATGGAGGTGAGTTTGGGCGTAGTTTGGCGACCAATCAAGGGGGGCTTTGGTTTTCTAGCGTAGATCGCTCTTACCGGTCTTTGTGGTCAGGTTTGCTCCGTGTACGCCATGGCTCAGAAATATCTGACAAGGAGCCATTAATCGCCTCGACATCAAGCTCAATGCAACCACCGCCAGCAAGATCAATCGAGATTGTCCCGGTCCCGTCATCGCCGGATTTAAACCGAATTGCCAACACCACAACCACCGCCCCCGGCGGATCACGGCGCAGCCCGCGCGAGCGCACGTCAGTGACATCATCAAAGTGGATGCCAGAGCGAACCCGGGTGTATGGGCCGATTTTTTTAGACACCCCCTCTTCCCAGACAAACCGGTTCGCAACCAAGGCAAATCGCCGATCTGGTTTCAAATAAGCCATATCCCCAACCTTGGCGACAGCATCTTGCAAACAGGCAGAGACGACCCCGATATCGTCGGCGTCTTGGGCGATGAGGCGCAGGGGGATGTAATTTTTGATGACCATAAGGGCCTATTTAAGCTGCACTGGCGCAATGGGGAACCGGGTTGGCTAAAAAAAAGACTTAGGCTTAGCTTTTAGGGGGCGAAGCTGGCGTTTTTGCTGGTTTACCGGTTTTTCGGCGGCGCAGATTTTTCCGCAACGCCTCGGCGAGGCGCTGTTCTTTGGTCTTGCCAGTGGGGTTACTAGATTTCTTGGCCGGTTTCGTCATGGCGACTGCCTAACAGAAAACCGCTGAGGTTAATAGCCTCGTTGATTGCGATAGACCGTGCCCTTGGGATATTCGAGTAGATCGTCCCAATCATGACCATAAGGCGTATTGAGACGCTCATAAGAATTGATCAGCAGGTCATTTGCGCCCTGACTTTCAAGATTTTCAACATCCTCATGGTAGAAGCCTTCTGTCGGCCCGCGCCATGGTGTGTTGTCAACAATATGATCTCCGCCCAAGCGATATTGAACGGAGCTCGTATTTAGATAAGGACTATCGACATAGGGCTGAGACTTAGACAATTTGTGGGTGACTAAAATATTTTTGTAAAACCCATCGGACGGCTCTAACCAGCCAAAATAACGCCACCTCATGCCATCATGCGTAAACAAGCCCCGAGTGACAAAGCTGTCCCCCTGATTGGGGAGCACTTTGATCATACATAGATAGCCTTGATTGCTTGGAATACCTTCTGCGCGCGGATTAATCGTCCGCTCGCGGCCCCAATTGCAACTGACAACATCAAAATTCAACGCCCAAATATCCATCTGGGTAACATCAGTGCTGAGGCTCACGCCATCCCGGCTGGAAAGGACGAGTTCCTCGACCTTAGCATTAAAGGCATCATGAGCTTCCCATACAGTTGGCGCGCCGTAAGATGCTGCTGACGTCTCGGAAGACGCCAGCAGCAATAACACAACAGAACTCAATACTGTACTCATAAAAATGACTATGCCAGAGACACGTTAATGGCCCATGAAAAGCGATATCCCTGCAAAAAAATACAATTTTATCAAAAACCAAAAATCTCGGTTAATGAATTTCTCCTATGGCTGATACCCGAGGGCACTTTTTTTAAGAG
>JAZGEB010000379.1:0-4017 GCA_036478515.1 Parvularculaceae bacterium
GCGCCGACATTTTTACCAGTCGACTGCGCCGACGGTGAGAAATTCTGGCGCCTCACTTGCGGCTCGATTAAACGGCGGACAGCCTTGCAAGGCATCACCTTTGCCAAACTCTGCCCGCATCAGGGTCATGCCGGTTTTGCCGTCGCGCCGGAATAAAATTTCATGGCCCTTGGTATTGCCAGGATAAGTATCGACACAGAAGGTTCGCATCGGATCAGCAGATTTGGTTTTTTCAACCAGTTTGGCTTTTTCAAGTCCGACGACCAAAAAAGACCCCGGCAATTGTTGCACTTGAATACCGCAAATCCGCGATGTCTCCGTTTCCTTGGTGAATAAAGCATAAGGCACCGCATAACCACTGCCACCAGAAATCCGAGCTTGCCAGAGGAAGTCCGTTTTGTAGCCGGGCAGATCAAGCTTGTCGTAATAAATCGCGATATTCTCCCACTCGCGCGTCTCTGCTTGGGCTTGCACTTGGGCTAAATCGGCCTGGCTTTCAACGCAAATTTGCATGAAGTCTGAGACTAACAGGCGCGCCTTGATTATTTTTTGGGTCTCGCTCAAATTCTGCGCCGCGCTTGGCGTAACAGCGAAGACCACCAGCATTGCCAATGCGGTAAATAATGTCATTTTACGCAACATACGGAACATCCTCGATGGTTTTATCGGTTGTAACATCGCCAGTATTCAAAACAGTGGATTTTTCAAGCACCATGACTTTGCACGGACTAGCAGCGTTCGGACGGTGCTCAGTATTTTTCGGCACGACCAGAAAATCTCCTTGTGACAGGGCAATTTGATGATCGCGAAATTCCATCACCATCTCGCCCTCAACAACAAAAAACGCCTCATCCTCAGCGACATGTTTATGCCAGTCAAACGGGCCGTCGATCAGCGCGATCTTGACCTGAAAGTCGTCGATATCGCCAGCGATTTTCGGCTGATATGGCCCATCCAGTTGCGCAAAAGCATTGGGAATGTTGATTTTTTTCACAAATCACCCGGCTTCAAGCACGCCGCGGTCAATCTGGTCTTGCTCGATTGATTCAAAGAGCGCTTTGAAATTACCCTCGCCAAAGCCTTCATTGCCTTTGCGTTGAATAATTTCAAAAAATATCGGACCGATCGCATCCTGGGTGAAAATTTGTAAGAGCAATCCCTGGCCTTCGGTTGGTGCGCCATCAATTAGGATCTGGCGTTTTCGCAAGGCGTCAACATCTTCGCCGTGCCCTTCGACCCGCGCATCAATGCCATCAAAATAGGTGTCTGGCGTCGGTTGAAACGGAATGCCGCGCTGTTTCAACAGATCAACAGTTTTGTAAATATCATCCGTTCCCAGCGCAATATGCTGGATACCTTCGCCATTATATTTGTGCAGGAATTCTTCGATCTGGGATTTGTCGTCCTGACTTTCATTCAGCGGTATACGGATTTTGCCGCAGGGGCTGGTCATCGCTTTGGAGATCAGGCCGGTGAGTTTGCCTTCAATATCGAAATAACGGATTTCGCGAAAGTTGAAGACGTCTTCATAATAAGACGCCCATTTGTCCATATTGCCACGATGGAGGTTATGGGTCAGATGGTCGATATAAGTCAGGCCAGCCCCATCATTGGCAACCGCTCCTTCAATTGGTTCAAAATCAATTTCATAAATAGATTTTGCGCCATAACGATCGACGAGATAAATTACCAAACCGCCAATGCCTTCGATCGCCGGGATCGAAAGCTGCATCGCCCCGACCGGGTTGGTCACCGGCTTGGCCCCGCGCTTGATCGCTTCTTTAAAAGCTTCATCCGCATCTTTGACCAGAAACGCCATCGCATTGGCACCGGCGCCATGAACATCGCGAAAATTTGTCGGCTGGCCTTGCTGTTCACGGTTGAGAATGAAATTAATATCGCCCTGCTTATAATGGATCACATCCTTGGTTCGGTGTTTGCCAACAGCAACGAAACCAAAAGTTTCAAACAGCGCCGCCAATTCGTCCGGATTATTGCTGGTATATTCAACGAATTCGAACCCATCAGTCCCGAGCGGGTTTTCAAATAGATCAGCCATGATTTTCTCCAATGTCGCAAAATAAAATATCGTGATTGACCTTTTATATATCTACCCGCATATTTAATTGCAAATGAAATTAATTTCCACAACCAGCACGCTCAATATGACCCAAAATTCTGACTTTAATCTCGCTGATTTCATGCCCTATCAATTGTCGATTTTATCGACCCGGGTCTCAGCGCTGATCGCCCAAGATTATCAAGCCCGGTTCGGAATATCGATCCCTGAATGGCGGGTCATCGTGGTATTGGCCAGCGCTGGCGAGCTTTCCGCCACCGGCATTGCCGAGGCCACACGGATGGACAAGGTTCGGGTGACGCGCACTGTGCAAGGGTTGATTGGCAACCAACTGGCGACCAGAAGAGCCTCGCTCGAAGATGGCCGCTCAACACTGTTAACCCTGAGCGCGAAGGGGCAGGAGATTTATCAAGAGATCATCCCTCTCGCCAGAAAGGCCGAGCAGGATATTCTCTCGCCCTTGGCTGAAGCAGAAAAAACAGCCCTCCAAGCGATCATTGACAAAATGTCAGACCAACTTGATCAGCTT
This sequence comes from Parvularculaceae bacterium, assembly GCA_036478515.1. Lineage (GTDB taxonomy): Bacteria > Pseudomonadota > Alphaproteobacteria > Caulobacterales > Parvularculaceae > CALLVA01. The sequence goes on from JAZGEB010000379.1 coordinate 2,610, forward strand.
GATGCAGAGGGGGATTGTTCGACCGCTTCGAGGGCATAACCAGCCGAACGCACAGTGCGAATTGGATTGCCATCACCGGCTTTGGCCAGCGCTTTGCGCAACCGGCCGATATGAACATCGACGGTCCTGATCTCAACATAAACATCGGAGCCCCACACTGCATTGAGTAATTGTTCGCGCGAGAACACCCGGCGCGGATACTGCATGAAATGATCAAGCAGTCGAAACTCGGTCGGGCCAAGATGCACTTCCGTGTCACCCCGCCGGACGGTGACCGCCGCGCGATCGATTTCGATATCGCCAAAGGTCACAATTTCGGCCACTAATGCCGGGCGAATGCGCCTCAGCACTGCTTTAATTCTCGCAGCTAACTCTTTCACGGAGAAAGGTTTTGTGAGGTAATCATCAGCTCCTGTATCAAGTCCACGAATGCGATCAGCTTCCTCCGCTCTTGCGGTCAACATGATCACCGGAATATTGCGGGTCTTACTCGAGGCGCGTAAGCGGCGGCAGATCTCAATGCCGGAAACTTTGGGCAACATCCAATCAAGGATTACCAGATCGGGCTGCTGTTCAGCTATCAGCAGCAAGCCTTCCTCGCCATCTGCGGCCCGCCGGACGATGAAGCCTTCTTTGCTGAGATTATAGTCGATCAGGGTCGCGATCGCGTCCTCATCTTCAACAAGGACGATATTAGTCGCCGCCATGCCGGGCTCCTTTAGCTCTCATCTTGCGGTGGGGCTGCCTTAGCCAACGCGGTCAGATCACCGCCCTTGGGTCGGTTTTCATGTAACCGGTCACCGGAGAGTTGGAAATAGATTTGTTCCGCCATATTGGTCACATGGTCGCCGACCCGTTCGAGGTTTTTGGCAATAAACACCATATGCGTTCCCGCCGTGACCGAGAGCGGATCTTTGCGCATGCATTCCAACACTTCCAGAAACACCGCACTATAAAGCCCATCCAAATGCTCATCACCGCCCCACACCGCGAGCGCAGCATCGCCATCAGCATCAGTCATCGCGTTCAGCACCGCTGAGAGTTGGCGCAGCGCCACCCGCCCCATTCGCGCGATACTGCCGCTCGCCGGGGCATGGTCAGAGCCTGCCAGAATGATCGATCTTTTGGCGATATTTTTGGCCAGATCACCGATCCGCTCGAGCTCATTGATAAGTTGCAATCCAGCCGCAGCTTGGCGGGCTTCTTCTGGGCTCAGACGCAATTGGATCAATTCATGAACGAGGGCTTCAATGTCGCTTTCGGCTTGATTGACCCGGGCATCATTCTTGATCACCGCCTGCGCCTGCGCTCCATTGGGCCGGGTCATCGCTTCAACCGCTTGCGCCAACTGCCCCTCCACCAAGCCACCCATATTGGTCAGCTTGACGGCGAGCCGGTCAAATCGGTT
>JAZGEB010000380.1:0-6977 GCA_036478515.1 Parvularculaceae bacterium
TCATAAACCTCCCGGTCGGAATTGGCTTCGCGTTCTAATTCACGCAAACCAACGAGGGCTTGATTATTGCCAGTTAATTCTCCGCGCAATTCCGCCAAGGCATCCTCGAGCGAGCCAACTTCCTTGCGCGCGACATTGACATCACTGCGCAGACTAGCGACCACGCGGTTAACTTCTGCAGCGATTTGGGTGCGGATTTCTGCTTGCTCATTTTTGACTTTGACCACACTCGGATGCAACGCCCCATAGCGGGTTTCTAAATCTGATTTGCGCCGGCCAATATCAGCTTGCTTCGCGCGCAATTCGCTAATCACAGGGGAGGCCAAAACTTCTGTCGTCGTGGCCGCACTGTCGCCAGCGGCAAGGCGAGAATTGACATTGTTCAATCGTGCTTGTTTGGCCGCCAGGTCAGCGCGCTTGATCGTCATTTGTGAATAGACGTCAGAAATTTGTTGCTCCGTCAGGGAAATACCCTCGGCATCGAGCAGGCCATTTTCAACCCGGTATTGCTGTACCTTTTCTTCGGCAATGCGCAAGCGCTCCCGTTGGGCGTCAATCTGCACAGCAATGCGTTCATTAAACCGGCGCAGCTCTTCAAATTTAGCGTCATGCTGGTCGTTTAAATATTCATCCGCATATGTATTAGCGATCAGGGCCGCCTTGGTTTGATCCACACTCTCAAAAATGATCGAGATCACATAGGTCAGACCTTCGCGCTCGACCGTGACCCGCTTCATCACTGCATCGACGACGCGCTCGGCGGCAAGCGTTTCTTCGATCTCCTGATCAACTGTTTTTTCAAACTGGCCCGGCATTAGGTTTTTAATAAAGCCCTTGATGCCGCCGCCATCACCCAAAGCAGCGTTAAATTCTTCATCATTATAAAGATCAAGTTCAACCGCTACTTTCTCGGCGATTTTGCGGCTTTTGATAATTTCAACTTCGGTATCAACCGCAGAACTGTCGCCGCCAAGGCCAGAAAGGATCGAGGTGACGTCAGCAATATCAGTTTTACTGGCATCAAAGATGATCGTCGAGCGGGCAGAATAACGCGGCGTCATTTGTAGCGTGACCAACATCACAGCAACCAACACCGCCAGCGCCGAGCCGATAAATAAAGGCAAGCGACGACGGAAAATGGCCCATAAAAGCGGCAAGTCGACCAATAGATTTTGTCCGGTTTCGCTCATGGCGGTCATCATTCCTGGGTAAGCAACGACGCCAGACTGGCGATCAGCGCTCCGGCGTCCAGAGGGTTCGACAGATGGGTGACTTGATTGCTGGGCGTAATGGGGCGGGCTTTTATGCATCTAAAAATTACCTGACTGACCGGGACGGGATCCGTTGTGACGCCTGACTAGAGGTCCAAAACGGGATATCGCATGTTGTTGGTAGCCTTAAAAGTGCAAAATGCGCGCCAAACAGCGCGCATTTTATGACAGAAGACACGTATTAAGAGAAGTGTCTTTTTTTTTAGCGTTGTGCCGTGAGGGTCAAGAACACTTGATTGCGCTCAAACTCTCTAGCGAAACCAGGATTACCATTGACCAGAAAGTCGCCCGCTTCCTGGCTCTCATGGGTAAAGTTTAAATTCGCCCGCAAGGTTCGATTGATGAAATAGGTCCCGCCGACGCCATATTCAATCCGGTCATAGTCCAGATCAATGCCTTCATATTCATCCCGGCCAGCTGTTACGGACGCTGACAAGACAATATTGCGGCGCAGCTCATGATCGACCCGAACACCAAATTCTTCGGCTGTAAAGCCAACCGCTTCAAACAATTGGCTGTCGCGTATCGCGCGCTTGGCCGACAAGCCAATGGTGGTCATTTCGGTTGGGAACCACTCAATGCCGCCATCAAAGCTGATGCCATCAATTGACGTCCCAGCAAGGGAGCCGCCGCCATTGGGCAACTCAGTGTCATCAAATTCCTGTTCCATATAACCAATGCCCAAATTACCTCGGAGCAGTTTTGAGATGTCAAAATCAAACCCGAGCAACATCGCCCAACCCGAACTATCGCGATTAAGACCGCCAGCGCCAAAGCCGTTGCCATCAATGTCATGATCCCGAACATTATAAGTGCCGCGCAGGAATACGGATGCATCCCTGGTTAACGCCCAGCCAACTTGGCCCATGGCGATATATTCATTGCGATCACGGAATTGTTGATTACGCGGGGTCGAAAAGCCCGTCACACTATCCGCATCATCATAATCATAGCTGCGAAAATCAACCCGGCCGCGATACCTGACCCGGCCTAATTCCTGCTGCCCGCCAACATATAAATTGGTGCGCTCATATTCGACCGGCTCTTCTAATGTGCCATTCGATGACCCAACCAAGGGTGTCAGAATATTGGGTTGAAAACTGTTATCTCTGGATTCATGGAGCAGATCAAAACTCAGCCCCGCCATCAGCATCACATTAGTATAAACATCCAAAGTGCCATCCACAAAGAGGCCGCCATTGGTGACATTTTCATTATCAAAATCAAGGTGGTGGAAGCCTTCAAGATATGCCCCGCTCCGGACCGAATGGTTGTTCCAGTCACTTTCAGCGACCACGCTCGGGCGGAAAATGAAATAGAGGTCATCTTGGTCCGCAAAGGGCGCAAAGCCGGGGAAAGCAGCGACAACATCATCGCTGATCGAGAAAACATTATCCGTATAGGCTGCGGTGATATCCATTCGAGGTCGAACAATAAACTGACCCGTGCGAATACCGAGCGGTTCATAGCCCTCGCGGGGGCGCTCCAATACCGAGATATTGCGGTCGCGCGAAAACAGCGACTCACTGTCAGGCCCTGCTTGCGCCGCCATCGGGGCCATCAAGACCGCAGCCGTACTCACCATCAAACCGAATTTCATCATCTCACCCATGTTACTCACCCCATATACCAAACAAGACGCTTGCAGCGCCAACTCTAAAACCGCCATGCTATATTTGGCGACGGTCATTCCATGCGGGTTAGAGAGGCAAGTTTTATGCCAAATACGCTTGTGTTTCGCGCCTCCCAGAGACCATCCCCCCCGCACTGTTAGAGGGCCAGCCAATACCGGAGCCAGCTTTAACAGCAATAGTCACCACAAATCAATGGCTTGTTCGCCATCCAACAGCTAAGCGATTGATAATCTTCGGCAAACCCAGCTAGCTAGAATAACCGTTCGCCAATTCTGACGGTATCGCCTGGATGAACCCGCGTCGTGGTTGTCAGGCGCACCGCTTCTTCGCTGTCGGTGCCGGCCCGGCGGATATAGATGGTTTTTTTATTGGCCCGATAGGTAAAGCCCCCTGCGGTGGCGGCAGCCTCGGTCACGGTCAAACCGTTTTGGAATGGATACGTTCCCGGTGAGTTCACTTCGCCGAGGATAAAGTAGGGCCGAAAATTAACCACTTCCGCGCTCACCTGCGGGTCATTGAGATAGCCGGCCCGCAAGGCGGTTTCAATCAAGCTTTCGATCTCCCGCACGGTCTTGCCTTGAGCCGATATCTGCCCGATCAGCGGCATCGCAATCGTCCCGGTGCCATCGACCATAAACTCCCCGGACAAATCAACCTCTTCAAAGACGAGAATACGCAATTTATCCCCCGCCCCGAGGCGGTACTCGCCCTCGACAGCCTTTTCGCCGACCGGCACCTCGGCGCCCTTGCGGGTTGCTGAAATTTCCCCCACTTGATCCGCAGGTTTTGGCGCGCTGGAACAGGCCGTTGCCGCCATGAGGAGTGAGGTAAGCAATAAGATAATATATCGCATCCGAAACTGTGTCCTTGTCTTCTTAAGGCGCGAGCGCCATAAATATCGTGTCTCAACTATAATCCTATTTCAGGCAAAATGCGAGCCAAGCGAAGGCAGCCCGCCTTAATCGGCGAAAATGTCCCAGCTATTCTCGTCAAATTTGAGCCGCAGGCGGATATAAGCGCCGCTTTCATAGAGACCCTCAAGGGCGGGGTCTTCGACTTTTGTATAATTATACCCGACCCCAACCAGCATATTTTTCGCCACCGCGACATTGGCCTCGACGCCGACGCCCAAATGCCAGCTTTGCGCATCACCATCAGTAATCGCGGCGATGTTCGCGCCGAGATTTACGCGCTTGGTGACATCTTGATCTGCGCTCAATTGGCCAAGAAAAATCTGGCTTTCCTGGGCGTACTGATCAGTTTCGAGCGAATAGGATTGCGCGCCCAATGTGGGTCGGATGCGGGTTTTCGCCGCCGGTTTCAGCTCGGCCCCGACCGAGGCAATATGGCGACGCTCTTTGGCTAGCGGCGTATCTTCCAGACCATATTCATACCAGCCCAGTAGATTTAATTTATCAGTCTCGGTTGGTCGATAAGCTGCCCCGAGGCGCATCCGGTCGCGCAACCGCTCGCCTTCAGCCTCTTGTGTTCGGGCGAAACGATTGCGCGCCAGCAATGTCGTATCACCAATTTTGTGACCAATCGTTGTATTGGTATAAACAGTTTCGCGATCACTAGCGCTGGACGTGGCATATTCAACGTCCCCGGACAAAATACTATTGCCGGATTTTGGTTGCCACGTCGCGCCAACCGAAGCCGCGCTATTACCTTGATAAACTTCTGTTAGGGGCTCGACATGCTCGATGCGGCTGCGCAAAGACAGGCTTTCACTAATGTCCCAGTTGGCGGTCAACCCATTGGCTAACCCTGCATCAAACGCGCTTTGATTGGCGCGATACTCCGAGAACGCTTTGATATTTTTCGTCCATTTATATTCAACGCCGCCGCGGATGGTTGTGTTTTGCTGCTTATTTTCAACAATCGCAAATTCACCCCGATCGGAATTTGACCACTCGCTCAAAATATAAGCCCGCATTTTTGGTGTCACCTGATATTCCGTTCCAAGACGAAGGCGGAACGCATCGCTGTCGCTCAACGCTTGTTCAATTTCAACATCAAGCGTCGCGCCGCCCAAGAAATGCGGTGCCCAGTTAAGACCCGCAATTGCAGAGACCAAAGGATCAGGATCACTCGTCTCGTCGCCTGTGTCGAGCACCGCGACCCTGGCCCCGACCCGGACAGACATTTTATCGCTGAGTTTTTTCTCGACCCGGCCAACCACGCCATAGCGTAGTTCATCCTGCGCTTGGGCTTTTGCATAAAGCGCTTGTGTGCGAATGGTGACAGTGTCGGAATGTTTCAACGCGCTTTCCAACCGGGCTTCAAATTTACCAGCAGACAATGTCGCCCCCGGCGCATTAAAATTATCACTGGTCCAACCAATCCGTGCATTCAGCTTGGATTTATCTGTGACACGGCCAAAGGACAAACGTGCGGCGTCACCCGTTTTGGTGACCAGATTTCCGTTTTCTTCTGCATCATATGTGGTTTGCGCAACTTCAAATTGCACTTTCGATTTGTCGCCGATTTTTTTCTCGATGAAAGCCGCCCGAACCATCCGGCGATCACTTTGCTGGCCAGTAAAAGCAACAGGCGCATCAGAACGCAGCTCGCGATAACCAACAGCCAAGCCTTCAGCCAGAGCGACCCGGCCCTCGCCGCCATAGACCATATATTTTTCCCCGGCGCCATTTGGTACTTCGAAGGTGACCCGAATAGATACCGGGTTTAAGTTTTCATCGACACTTTCAACCGGCGCATTGAATATCAGGCTATGGGTGAAATAATCCAATGTATAATTCGAAAAGCGCGACATTTTTTGAGTTTTTATAATCACTGATGGTTCATCACGGTCTCTAGTGATCAATTCAACTATTTCAGAATTTTCCTCTACGCCGCTAAAATCCAATTCATAAGGACCAGAAATGCCGAGCGCTGGAAGTTCGACAATTTGTTGGGTTGCGTCTGTTTGCGCGGCATATAGATTTAATCTAACCCGGCCTTTTTCCAGATGCGCCTTTGCCCCTTCTAGCGAGCGTTGATAACCGCCAAGACGGAACGCATCTGATTGAGCGCCATAACGAACATCCCCATACAGAATATAAGATGCGCCTTTTTCAATTTTTACGAATATCTCGCCGCGGCTTTGCGCATCAAATCCGCGCTCGGATGTATCGCCATAAACAGGATAGAACCGGTCTGGCTCAACATCGCGGAATAAGCGCTCATTGGTATCGCGATCACTATCATAGCGCAAGGTCAGCAGCGCATCGCCTTTAATTTTGCCCTTCAAAAACAACGCGCCATTCAGGCCTTGCGTGGTTTCCTCAAAAGCGTTGAGCTTATCTTCTGACAGCAACCCCTCAAGGTCGATATTTTTATCACCTAGTTTTACCGCGCCTTCGATATACCCAACCATCACTGGCGGCCGTGATAAATCTGCCGTGAACTGAATATCTGTCTCAACAAGACCAAACACACTCTCAACTAAAATACGATGAGTACCGACCCGGCCCGATGGTTTGAAGTCAAATATTGCCTCCCCGCCATCAACATAGGATTGAATGCCCGGGCGATTGTCATACATATCCGACACGTCCCATGCGCCATCCTGCGCTAAAAGCGTGACCTCGACTGGCGTATCGACGAGCAGCCCTTTTGCATCAACAATTTTGATAATTACGGGGAATACTGACTGATTATTTGCAGCTATTTTATCCGGCGCCACGACAACCAGCCTATGGGCTGTGCCCGGTACCGTGATTGTAATTTCTTCACGCGCTCGTTCATTCCCAAACGGATCATTTTGGGCAATCGTTAGAGTGTTGTTTCCCGGCTGAAAAGCAATTGCAACATATTCCAGCGCTTGAACGCCCGGGCGGCCTGGCTTGTTGACCGTCTGGCCAATGCGGTTAGTCGATATCTCAACGCCATTGACGCGCAACACCAGCGCGCCTTCGCTTGGGCCTTTTATCCGAACCGACGCGACTTGGCGCACCAACCGATCGCCCGTTTTTAAATCGAGGAACGCCAGCGCAGCGTCATATTCAACAATCTCCAACTCCATATTGCGCGTTGCGGCAATGGTTTTAAAACTTTTCTCTTTTGTTGC
>JAZGEB010000381.1:0-2151 GCA_036478515.1 Parvularculaceae bacterium
AACAAGGCGGGCTGATAATGACCCAAGCAAAAGGCCGTGAGCGGATCAATCACATAAATCCTGACGCCCTAAAGAGCGCGGCGGACTGGTTGAACTACTTTGATAGCTTCTGGGATACCCGCCTCGCCAACCTCAAAAAAGCAGTGGAGAAGAAAAAATGAAAATCACCAAAACTATATTTCTAAAAGCCCCGGCCGCTCATGTGTGGAAATTTCTGACCGAAGCTGACGCCCTCGCTTTATGGTTTCATGCGGGCGAAAAAGACCTGGTCGAAGGCGGAGCCTATTGCCTGCTCACCAATAGCTACGGCAAACAAGGCGAACCGCTGGTGACTGGCAAAGTGCTCGAAATGAAAGCGCCAGAACGGCTGGTTCACACCTTTACCCATGGCATGTTGCAAGGCGTGGAGACCACCTGCACTTGGACCTTGGAAGATGTCGGCGGTGGGACAATCCTGACACTGGTCCATGACGGCTGGGATAAAGTCGAGGATGATGCCTTCGCCATGGCAACAGATCACGACAAGGGTTGGGACGAACACTTTGTCCGTCTGCGGAAGGTGACGAGCTAATGCGTTCAACTTCTTAAATTACGTTGGACCCGTGCTCGGCGGGTCCAGCAAATAGCTCGCCTCCTCGACATAGACGCTGCGCTTATCCGTTTTCTGGCTCGAAAAAAGCGAAAAGCAATCAACTGAAAATGGAGGCAAGGACAAAAGAGGATGGGTCTGCTTGTATTGCGCTATGTCCAGCAAGCTGGCGCGACGTGTGAGATAAGCCAGTGTCAAATGCGGGGTAAATTTGCGGCTTTCTATTTCTATTCCACATGTCTGCGCAGCTTTGGTCGTTGCTTTTTGTACTTCTTTCAACGCTGGTGAAAGCGTCGCGCCAACCCATAATGACGTTGGATGTGGCCCGTTCCTAAAATTTCCGATACCGCTCAATTGCATCTCAAAGCGCGGCAGATAGACCCGGCTAAGAGCATCGGTGAGACTTTGCGACTGGTGCATATCCAAGTCGCCATAATAACTCAAAGTAATATGAAAATTTTCCGGCTCCCGCCAGCGCGCGCCTTCGATACCATAAAGCATCGACGAAAGCGCTTGGACAACCGGATCGGGCGGCGAGATGGCGGCAAAAAATATCGTCATAAAGAATGGTCTAGCCTAATCAATGTCACACCGCCAAGATATCATCTTTGTGACCATTGGGGGTGTTAGCCGACCCCAAAAGCGCCTATCTCATGCGTAATCTTGTGGAGACAAATTCATGCCTTACGCCGCCTCAATCATCGAGCTGATCGGCAATACGCCCTTGATCAAACTTGCCCGCGCCTCGGAAGAAACCGGTTGCACTATTTTGGGCAAAGCGGAATTCTTGAACCCCGGACAATCGGTGAAGGATCGGGCGGCGCTTGGCATTATTCGCGAGGCACAAGCCAGCGGGGCGTTAAAGTCCGGCGGTTTAATCGTTGAGGGCACTGCGGGCAATACGGGCATTGGCTTGTCGATGGTCGGGCGGGCGCTGGGCTACCGGGTCAAAATTGTCATCCCGCGGACACAAAGCCAAGAGAAGAAAGACGCGGTTCGGTTTTTTGGCGGCGAATTAGTCGAGGTCGATGCGGTGCCTTATGCTGATCCGAATAATTATATCCATTATTCCCAACGTCTGGCCGAAGAAGAAGGTGGGCTTTGGGCCCAGCAATTTGACAATATCGCTAATCGCAACGCGCATTTTGAAACCACTGGCCCAGAGATATGGCAGCAGACCGAGGGCAAGGTCGATGGCTTTGTTTGCGCGGTTGGCTCCGGCGGCACGCTTGGCGGGGTTTCCATGGCCTTGAAGCAGCGCAACGACAAGGTGAAAATCGCGCTGGCAGATCCCCATGGCGCCAAGCTTTATAGCTGGGTCAAAACCGGCGAACTCGAAACGCAAGGCGGATCGATCACCGAGGGCATTGGCCAAGGCCGGGTCACCGCTAATCTCGAAGGCGTCGAGATCGACCAAGCCTATCGCATCAGCGATGCCCGCGCGTTGGAAATTTTATATGCGTTAATGCAAGAAGAAGGTCTCTCCCTTGGCGGCTCCTCAGGGATTAACATTGCCGGGGCGATCGACTTGGCCAATGAAATGGGACCGGGGCACACCATCG
>JAZGEB010000382.1:0-2347 GCA_036478515.1 Parvularculaceae bacterium
TTTTGCCTCTGACATGGCAGGGACCAAAGCAAGCTACTTACATGATTGGTGCGTGGATAACGGCCAAGCCTTTTTGCGTTTTGATTATAGCGGCCATGGCCAAAGTGGCGGTGTCTTTGAAGAGGGAGCGATTAGCGATTGGGCGGATGACGCATTGGCGGTGATTGATCAACTGACCCAAGGCGAGCTAATTTTGATCGGGTCGTCGATGGGCGGGTGGATTTCATGTTTATTGGCCAAGCAACGGACGGAACGTTTGGCTGGTATCGTGTTGATCGCGCCAGCGGTGGATTTTACCAAAGAGCTGATGTGGCCCTCTTTTAGCGCGGCCGACCAAGCGACGATTTTGCGCGATGGCAAATTAGTCGTGCCCTCGGACTTTGATGACAGCGCGTTTATTTATACAAGGCGGTTATTTGATGATGGGGTACAGAATTTGGTCTTCCCCGAGGCGTTAAAAATTCCCGTCCCAGTACATATTTTACAAGGCATGCAGGACGAACCGGTGCCATGGCAACATGCGATGAGGGTCGCTGCCCATATTGAGGCGCCCGAGGTGACCATCACATTGTCCAAACAGGGCGACCATCGGTTGTCCAGGGGCCCGGACCTTGAGCGATTGGTTCAGGTGTTAGCTGGCATGGTAGATTTAGTGTCAGGCTAATAAACTTTATGTCGTTTCGCCAAATTTATGATTGATCAACTCGACCAGCTTTTCGAGCACTTCATCCGCTTGCGGACCGGTGGCTTCAAGCAATAGCTTGGTGCCAATCGGCGCGAATAATGTCAGCAGCTCCATCGTCTCATTGCCAAACACGGTCAGGTCGCCATTGGTGACTCTGACATCGGCGTCAAACGAATTTACGACCACGGCAAATTGTTGCGACGCTCGCGCGTGTAGGCCCAGCTTGTTCTGGACTGTGATCGTGCAAGAGGCGGTTTTTTGCGTCATCGACCGGTCGCCATTTTTACTCATTATCTTCAGGGCCGTTGCCGCTCAAAACCCAAGAGGCAACATGGATATATTTTCGGCCCGCTTCATGCGCGGCTAGAGCCGCAGCGGCGAGATTGGTATTTTCGCGAAACTCAATTGGCGCCAGCTTAATCAGCATCGGCAAGTTGATCCCAGCGACGACTTCGACCTTGGACTGGTCCATGATCGAGATGGCGAGATTAGACGGTGTGCCGCCAAACATGTCGGTCAGGATCATAGCGCCTTCATCACCAGCGACCTCCTGAGCGGCTTGCAAAATTTCTTCGCGACGCTGTTCCATATCATCATCAGCTTCAATACAGACGGCCCGAATGCCGGGCTGTTCACCAACCACATGTTCTGTGGCTTTGATAAATTCTGCTGCGAGACGTCCATGCGTCACCACCACAAGTCCAATCATCTTCCGCGCCTTTGAAGTCTTATTTTTTCTAGTTCTATAGGATCAACACAAGGGAAAAGCCACTTATGTACAACACCTATGGATTGTATGGTGGGGCACTCAGCGCGAATGTCCACAAAAAAACACTCTTGCTTGTTGGGGTTATATCGTGCGCGGCCGCTTGGCTGGCAATCGGACATGAAAGCTGGCCCCGGCCACGGCGCTTGCTGGATTGCTTTCCCCTTTGACCGTTGACCGGTTTTGCGCCCAAATCTGGCCTGCATGAGACTCGGTTATTTGTCTCGAAATCGCTAGTCCCAGGCCGGAATTATTACCAAAGTCTGCGCCTGTGGGGCGCTCGGTATAGAACCGGTTGAAGATGCTTTCGAGATTATCCGGCGGGATGCCCGGGCCTTCATCATCAATTCTGATATGAAACAAATAATCGCGCTCGGTGCGACGTTCGGCGGTGATATAGAGCCGTACTTCGCCATTCTCCGGACTAAAGGAAATTGCATTATCTATCAGGTTTCGAAACACTTGGCCCAAAGATGTGGGCGAGCCGAGCACGAACAATTCGGGCAAGGATTGTGCAATATGCAAAATCACTCTGACGTGGCGTTTGTTGCCAGTTGCCGCATAAAGATCAACCACATCTTTGAGCAGTTTAACCAAAATGATTGGTTCACGGATTTCACGGGCAAGTTCAGCATCAAGCCTTGAGGCGTTGGAAATATCGGTGATTAACCGGTCCATGCGCGAGACATCCTGCTGGATGACTTTCATTAATTTGGCTTTTTGCTCCGGTGTTTTGGCCAGGTCCATTGTTTCAGCGGCACTGCGAATAGATGTCAATGGGTTCTTCAATTCATGGGAGACGTCAGCGGCGAAACTCTCAATGTCTTCAATCGGGTGGTAGATGGCCCGGGTCATTTCTCTGAGTGACCCGGACAGCTCGCCAATTTCATCCCGGC
>JAZGEB010000383.1:0-2317 GCA_036478515.1 Parvularculaceae bacterium
GAGGGCACGGCCGCCAAGCGTTTAACATAGCTTTGATAATCGGCATGTGTGAAAAACGGTAGCCGATCTGCAAGCCTGGTCATCGACATATGCGGGCCACCGCGATTTGTAATGTTCATATATTTGCCGCCAAAGGCTGCGGCCGCAACATTGTTGCGCAACTCTAGCAGCATCAGATCGCGATTGAGGCGATTATCCGCAGAAAGCAGGGCAGGATCGAGTGATTCAAAACGCGTCAGAAATTCTTTTTGCGCAACGATCTCGGCCTCATAGGCTTCCAAAGACGGATCGCCGAGCTGATCATCATAATCGCGGACACCAAGACTAGTGGCAAAGGTCGGATTTTGCGCCATCACCCAGGCCCAATGCTCATCGAGCAAAGCTTGAAAGGCTTCGTTTTGGTGAGCAGGCTTGGCTTGAGCAATCTCGATGGGCGCCGACTTTTCAGTAGCGACCGTATCAGCCGACGGCGAGGTTTTATCGCTGCAGGCGGCGCAAAGCGCCAATATTCCAGCGGATGAAATCAGTCTGATAAGCATAGGAACGTCCCTCTTTTTTGCTTTTTGCAAAGAGACTACCCCGCACTGCCGTCGCTGTCACCCGTCACTCTTGAGCAGGCTTTGCGCCGTCGCTTTGCCCAAGACATTGCAACAATTCGCTTGTTGCATCATCGGCCGGGAACATCAGCTCGATTTTCAAATCCGCGACAGCAATATCTTCCGTGGTGCCAAATTGGGCAATCGTGGAAATCAAAGCCAAAGACATATTCCCGGCCCGATAACGAACCGGTATGACAGCCGGTAGGATACCCGCATGCTCGATATGGCCGGCCCCGGCCTTCTTGCACAAAAGACAGATCGCTTCATCGAGAACAGAATCGCCGCCCAGATGAGCACTTTCTGTACGTAGACGGATAATCATCAATCGCACGACCTCATCCCAGTTTTCCACGACACTGGCAAAAACATCCGAGCCCGTCATCGCCTCAAGGAAACTATCCCCTTCCTGAAATCCGATCTGCCCAAACAGCAGTTTGGCCGTTTTGTTGGCTTTAACCATGGTCCAGTGCCGATCAAGAGCAATGCCGGGATAAGGGTCATGACGTGCCAGTGTCCAAGCAATCGCTTGGCGTATCGGTGTCATATCTGTTTCTGCCAGCATCCGCTGACGATAGGCTGGCGAAAAGCCCGCTGCATTTAACAATGTGTTGCGGTCAGGCCGCGGCACTTCGAGGGTTTCGGAAAGGTGGATGACCATCGTCCGAGAAGGCTTGGCGCGACCGGTTTCGAGGAATGAAATATGCCGGGAGGAAACATTTGCCGCGAGACCAAGATCAAGTTGACTCATTCGCCGCTGCGTCCGCCAGCCCTTCAATATGCCCCCAAACGAGCTGGCGACCGGTGATGCTAGTGGCTGTGTCATACCGCCATCATAGCCAAGGGACATGCAAAAAGCACTTACCTCACACGTAATTGTCTGACCCCATAAGCCGCTCTACTCTCGGCAAACGACATGCACGGAGAAACATCATGACGGCAACAGAAAAAACGACAGCGACACCGACTGCGACAACGATTGGCTGGCTGAAATTCGCCTGCATTGTTACGGGCGGTTTTGGTCTGCTCATGGTTCTGGCCGCCAGCCCGGTAACAGCAGCACCAGCCAGCTTTTTACTCGATCTTGTGTTCTGGCCGATCGATGGCTCTGAAACGACCGAGGCCCATGAGTTTCGACTGGTCGCCGCCATCCTCGGCGGGGTGATGGTCGGGTGGGCCGTCCTGTTCTGGCAAATCGTGACCCGGCTGTACCCGCGCGACCCAAGGTTAGCACGCCAAATGATTACTTGGAGCATACTCTCCTGGTTTGTCCTCGACAGTACCGGGTCAATTATCGCCGGCGCGCCGTTAAACGCTGTCTTTAATATCGGTTTTTTAGCTCTGTTCCTCTTGCCGTTGCGCCAGCGCCAGCAGACACCCCCGGCTTAAAATCGCGCATTGCACTCCGCCGCTGTGCCCTCTATGGAAGGCCGGTTATAGGAGTTATTTCATGCGAATAGCGTTTTTTGGGGATGTGATGGGCCGCTCTGGTCGCCATGTGTTGGCCGAGCATCTGCCGCGCTTGCGCCGTCGTTTGGCGCTCGACTTCATTGTCGTCAATGCCGAGAACGCTGCCGGCGGTTTTGGGGTTACGGCAAAGATCTGCGATGATCTGTTCGAGCTTGGGGTCGATGTCATCACCACCGGCAATCACGCCTTTGATCAACGCGATGATCTGGCAATGTATGACCGCGAAGATCGGCTCTTGCGCCCGGCAAATT
>JAZGEB010000384.1:0-2849 GCA_036478515.1 Parvularculaceae bacterium
CATTTGTGCTGATGAATTTTCCAGACCCAATGACTGTGATCAAACGCGGCATTGGCGGCTATACGGCACGGTTCACAGGTTCACCAAATATCGGCCCAGGCACCGGTATCGTCACCAGCTATTTTGACATGGGTTACTGCAATGATGAGGGTAATGGATTTCAAAGCTATGCGATCAAATGTTTTAATGCCGGTGGCCCGGCCGAAAGCTGGTCCTACTTCCTGCGCCTCGAACCGCGTATTCCAAATCATAGCGGTGTCACTGTACTTGGCCAATGGCGTGGCCCCTTCACGCCAGACGATATGGCAGTGAACCCAATTCACAGCTATGCCAGTGACGGCACGGCCCAATCGCTTACCTATATAAGAACCGGCCAATATGCGGTTAAAATTGGTCCGGAAGCGAGCATCGGTGGTAATGTTCACATCAGCCCAACGCGCTCTGACGCAAGCTGTTCAATTGCCAGTTGGGGCGGCGGGACGGCAAAAATTCGCTGCTTCAAAGGGACAACACCAGTTGATAGTTATTTTAGTCTGTTAGCGGTGAAGAGACCGCCGACACTGGCCGAGCGTACCGGTGTTGAGGTAGATATTAACCCGCGCGGCGTTGCTGGCGAAGAGTTTCGCTTGCAAGGACAGCAGCCGGGATTTCCGCCGCTCGTGCCTCAGGAAAATGTGCCGTCACCAGACGATCAAGGACAAAAAAAGAAAACTGATTAACTGTCGGCTTTCATCGGCACAATCGTCACGCTTTCGCCGCAACCGCAGGCATCAGTTTGCTGCGGGTTGTTAAAGGTGAAGCGTGAGGAGAGTTTTTCGGTGACGTAATCAATCTCGGTGCCGAGCAAGAACAAAATGGCTTTGGGCTCGATCAAGATGGTGATGCCATTATCCTCGACCACTTCGTCGAGCTGCATCGCTTCTTGCGCATAATCCATGGTATATTCCATGCCAGCACAGCCGCCATTTTTGACGCCAATGCGCACACCGATGAAATTTTCATCTGCCTGCGCCATGATGTCTTGCATCTGCGCCGCTGCGCGATCGGTCAGGGTTACAGCTTTTGGTCTTGGTTTTCTGGTCATTTTCACATCCACCCCAAGTGTAGCTTCGCTTCATCCGACATCATTTCCATCGTCCATGGCGGCTCGAACGTCATATTGACCTTCACGCTGGTCACACCTTCAACTTCTTCAACGGCCCGCTGGACCCAGATCGGCATTTCACCCGCGACCGGGCAGCCCGGTGCGGTCAGGGTCATGTCGATAATCGTCGCGCCGCTATCTTCAAAATCTACCTTATAGATGAGCCCTAATTCGTAAATATCAACCGGGATTTCCGGATCATAAACCGACTTCAAAGCGGCAACGATTTCCGCTGTAATCGCCTCAAGCTTTTCTGGTGGCAGTTCTGATCCTGCCGCGGAAGATTTTTGTGGCGCTTTTTCAGGCGCGCGCAAGTCAATCATATCTCTTGTTGTGTCGTTCACTTCTGACATCTCTTATCCAAACATCTGATGCGCTTTATGCAGCGCTTTGATAAAAATATCGACTTCTTCAACCGTGTTATAAGCAGCAAAACTCGCCCGAGAGGTTGCGCTGACATCGAGCCGCTTCATCAACGGTTGGCAACAATGGTGCCCGGCCCGAATAGCCACCCCGGAACGGTCTAATATCGTCGACACATCATGAGGATGGACACCATTGAGATTAAACGCAATCACTGGACCCTTATCAGCCGCCCTGCCATAAGTGGTGATCCAGTTGAGCCCGTGCAAGGCATCCATCGCATGACCCGTGAGCGCCTGTTCATGGGCTTGTAGCCCGTCAATATCCTGCGCCATCATCCAATCCAAGGCCGCACCAAGACCGATGGCTTCTGCGATTGGTGGCGTGCCCGCTTCAAACCGATGCGGCGGGTCATTGTAAGTCACCCGCTCCTGCTCAACAATATCAATCATTTCGCCCCCGCCCTTATAGGGGGGAAGGTCAGCCAACACTTCTTTTCGACCGTACAAAATACCGATACCATTTGGGCCATATATTTTGTGGCCAGTGAGGCAGTAAAAATCGACGCCAAGGGCTTTGACATCGACCGGCCCATGGATAGCGCCCTGACAGCCATCGACTAAAATTCGCGCGCCAGCTTGATGGGCAAGGTCCGCCATTTGCGTCACCGCTGGCTTGGCCCCAAGCACATTTGACAAATGGGTTATCGTCACCAATTTCGTGCGCGGTGTGAGCATTTTTGCAAATGCCTCCAGATCAATCTGACCATCATCATCAATATCGAGCCATTTCAGCACCACGCCTTCGCGTTCGCGCAAGAAATGCCATGGCACAATATTGGAATGATGTTCCATCACGCAGAGGATAATCTCATCGCCCTCGCGCAATGTTTGCCCCACTGAATTCGCCACCAGATTAAGCGCATCGGTGCCGCCGCCGGTGAATATAATTTCATCTCGGTCCGCATTTAAATATTTCGCCGCGCTGTCGCGCGCCGCCTCATAATCCGTGGTCGCCTTATTCGACAAAAAATGAAGTCCCCGGTGGACATTAGCGTAGCCAGTTTCAAAAACCTCAACCATTCGGTCGATCACGGCACGCGGCTTTTGCACCGACGCCGCATTGTCAAAATAGACCAGCGGTTTGCCATGAACCTCAGTTTCAAGGATTGGAAATTGCGCCCGAATGGTCTGAACATCAAAACTCATATTTGTGCCCCCATCCAGTCGCCGACAAGGGTATCGAATTGTTGGCGAATTTTTTCATCCTGGATTTGCTCAATGACTTCACTAAGAAAAGCCTGAACCAGCATCGCGCGTGCCTGAGCTTCGCTCACCCCTCT
>JAZGEB010000385.1:0-6023 GCA_036478515.1 Parvularculaceae bacterium
GCTTTGCCAGGGTCGCTTTTACCCGCTAGGCCACCCTCCAAAATCAACGCCAGATTATACTGACTATCGCCATCGCCCTGACGGGCGGCTAATTCAAACTGCTCCGCCGCCATTTTATAGCTTTGAGGTTTCCCATTGCCGGTCAGGTGCAGTAAGCCGAGATGATATTGCCCGGCGCGTTCGCCTTGATCAGCTGAAAGTTCATAAAGCTCAATCGCGCGATCAATATCTTGGTTGACGCCAAAGCCTTGCTGATACATCAGGCCGAGCCGGAACTGAGCCAATGCATGATTTTTTTGCGCCGCTAAAGCAAACCATTCCGCCGCCCGGGTCAGATCTTTTTTGACTTCGAGACCCTGAAACGCAAGTTCACCAAGGGCAAATTGCGCATTCGCCTGACCCCGCCCAGCCGCTTTGACATAGAGCCGTTTGGCGCGTTCTATGTCACGCGGACCACCAAGGCCGAGGGCCAATGCGTGACCAAGCATATATTGGGCGTCTGGATCTTGTTGATCGGCTAAGGGTTGGGCCATTGTCCGGACAAGCGCAAAATCGCGATTGCGCCATGCCACCATTAATTTTTCCAAGGGCGCTTGGCCGGGAACTGATTGTTCTTGTGAAATTGGAGTTTGGGCCGAAGTCGCTTGGGACGCTGCCGGGGTCACCATGATGAGCGCAAATACCAATGACATTGCTGTCACTGCCATCCCGTGTCGCGTTTGCGCGAAGGGAACCCCCCGATATAGATTGCGCTGCATTTCGCTACTCTCTTCGCCCGATTTGGCACGTTTATACGCAAAAAGGCCCAAACAACCAAGGTTTTAAAGGCTTTAGATCATTATTGTTGAGC
Source organism: Parvularculaceae bacterium (assembly GCA_036478515.1). Taxonomy (GTDB): domain Bacteria; phylum Pseudomonadota; class Alphaproteobacteria; order Caulobacterales; family Parvularculaceae; genus CALLVA01. The sequence continues at coordinate 851 of JAZGEB010000385.1, forward strand.
AAGGGTCGCGCCAAAAGCACAAATAGCCGCAGCGGGCCCATCCTTGTGTTGCCACACGGCACCGCAAACGGCGATAAAATCTGCCTTGGCTTCGATCAAAACCCCAGCATTTTCAGGGGTGATACCGCCAATGGCCACGCTCGGCACTGTCGTGGCATGATGCCACCAGGAGAGAATCTGAGGGTCTGGATGATGACTGGTTTGCTTGGTGGTGGTCGGGAAAAAGGCGCCAAAGGCGACATAATCAGCTCCCCCCTCACCGGCCAGCAAGGCCAAATGCCGACTATCATGACAGGTGACGCCAATGCTGGCTCCCTCCCCGAGCAGCGCTCGCGATTGCTTCATCGACATGTCGGACTGGCCAATATGAGCCCCATCAGCGCCGGCTTGTTGGGCCAGGTCTGGACGGTCATTGATCAACAGGGCCGCGCCAAATTCATGACACAGGGGCCGCAGTTTTTTTGCCGCCATCAGGATTGTCTTTTCATCCGCGTCTTTCAGGCGCAGTTGCAAAACGGTAATCTCAGCCGCCGTCCCTGCCCCGGCCTGGAAAGCTTGGCGCAATTGATCCGTAAACGCCCCTAAGTCTGGGATTTCGGCTGGGGTGATGAGATATAATCTACACATTGTCATAGGGTCGGTTTGCGATAGAGGTGCTGGCGCGTCAAGTCGAGACAACCATGTCGCAGTGCAGCAATAATGCGTTAACCAAACACTTCATTAACCCTTTACACACAAGGCTAATCAGGGTCCCATTAAGACACACTAATTTTGCGGCCGGCAGGTAACGAATGGTCGCCGGGGAACGAACACAACCGGAGAAAATATCATGAAAAAATCAACCTTGCTTAAAACCGTCTCTCTTAGCGCGGTTCTGGCCTTGCCAGGATTGGGTATAACGCCCGCCGCCGCCCAACTCGACGAGATTGTTATTACCGCGCAAAAACGAGCGCAAAGCATTCAAGATGTGCCGATCGCCATCACCGCTTTGGATACAGAGCAACTCGAAAATTCAGGCGTCAATGACATCAAAGACCTGATCAATATTGCCCCCGGTTTGATGGTGACGACGACGACCAATGATACCTCCACCACCGCCCGTATTCGCGGGATCGGCACGGTTGGCGACAATACCGGCCTTGAAAGTTCTGTTGGGGTGTTTGTCGATGGTGTTTACCGAAACCGGAATGGCGTTGGCTTCAATGATTTGGGCGAGATTGATCGCGTCGAAATTTTACGCGGCCCGCAAGGGACATTGTTCGGCAAAAACACCTCTGCTGGTGTCCTTCATGTAATCACCAAAAAACCGGATTACGAGCAAAGCGCTGGCATCGAAGTCACCGCTGGTAATTTCGGCCTCTATCGCCTCGGCGGCTACGTCAATGGGGGCAATGCTGAGAGCAATGCCGCGTTCCGCCTCTATGCGGCAACCAGCAAACGTGACGGCTTCATGGATGTCAATGTTGGTGCTGGACCCCGCAGTAGTGACGAAAGCTACACCTCTGATTTCAGCACTATTCGCGGCCAAGCCCTGTTTGAACCACAAGACGGTTTCAGCGTTCGTCTGATTGCGGACTATACCACGCGCGAAGAAGATTGCTGTACCGCCGTGCAGATTCAGACCGGCCCAACAGCCGCGATCCTCTCGGCCTTAAACGGTGGCAACGCTGCTGTCGCCTCGCCCGCTGATCCAGAGGAGCGACTGGCCTATTCCAATCGGCCAACCGATCAGGAAATCACCGACAAAGGTGTCTCGGCTGAAATTAACTGGGATCTCTCTATGGGGACACTAACGTCGATTACCTCATGGCGCAGCTGGGATGGTGATGCGGCGCAGGATGTTGATTTTTCTGCCGCTGATATCGCCTATCGCGATCTAGCTGATAATGGCAGTTCGTTTGATACGGTTACCCAAGAGCTTCGTCTAAATGGCTCAACCGATCGCCTCGACTGGATGATCGGCGCATTTTACGCCAATGAAGAACTGGAGCGCCGCGATGCACTTCGCTTTGGCGCTGGCTATGAAACCTATCTCAGCCTCGCTTTGTCAGCAGGCACCAACCCGTCGCAAATCAACCAATTGGTCAATGGCCTCGGGCTTGGCGCCTTTAATGGTGTGGGCATTCCCCCGATCACCGGCTTTACCGCCATTGCGCCAGGGGCATCGTTGCCTTCTGGCGGCGGCATGACCGGCGATGTATATAATCAAGATGGCACCACTTTCGCTGTCTTCACCCACAATACATTCGCGCTCACTGACGCAACCGACCTCACCGTTGGTCTGCGTTATTCGACCGAAGAAAAAGACTTCGACGCAACATATAACACCAATGCGCCGGGCTGTTCTGTGATCGAACAACAATTCGGCGATGGCATTAGTGACCTCGTCCGCATTGGTGGTTTGGCCACCGCCTTGGCCTTACCGCCAACGACGACCGTGACCGCGCTACAAACCATCTGTTTGCCATGGGCCAGAAGCGCTTATGACAATACCGCACACACCCAAAACCAGTCCTTCGACGACCTCCAAGGTGTGTTGCGCGTGTCGCATGATTTCACCGATGATCTGATGGGGTATGCGGGTCTCAGCAGGGGCTTCAAAGCGGGCGGGTTCAATCTTGACCGGTCATTTAATTATGTTGCGGGATCAGCCACGCCAACGAGCCGCGGCACCTTGCAAACGCAACAGGATACGACATTCCAACCGGAAATCGTCACCGCCTATGAAGCTGGTTTCAAATCAACCTTGGCTGAAGGCGCAGTCTTGTTGAACGGCAATATCTTCTATCAAGAAATTGAAGATTTCCAACTTAACACCTTCACCGGCACCAATTTTGTTGTGAACAATATTGAAGCCGCTGAAACAGTGGGGGCAGAAGTTGACTTTGCTTGGGCCCCTGACGTTGAAGGTCTGACCTTTACCGGCGGCGCTGCTTTTATCGAGGCTGAATATGATGAAGACATTCTCAATCCGGCATTAGCCGGCGCGCAAATGACCTTGTCGCCAAAATTCATGGCCAATCTGGCGATGACATATGAAAAAACCCTGTCGAATGACATGGTTGCTCTGTTCCACATCGAGGGCCGGAGTGTAAGTGATTACAATACCGGATCCGATCTTGATGCGGAGAAAATTCAGGAAGGCTTCACCTTGCTCAATGGTCGCATCGGACTTGGCCCGCAAGATCGTAATTGGAGCGTTCAAGTGTGGGGCAAAAACCTCACCGACGAGACGTATTATCAAGTCGCGTTTGATGCGCCGCTGCAAACCGGAAGCTGGAACGCCTTCCTCAGTGCCCCGCGCACTTATGGCATTTCTTTGAATAAAGAGTTTTAAGCGATCTCAATCGCTTTAGTTCTAAAGCAATACAAGTGTCATCCCGGGTGAGCGCAAGCGAGATCCGGGATCCGACAACCCAGATCCCGGATCGCCTATCGGCGTCCGGGATGACATTTATCCAAACCGCTGACATCGGCTCAGTCCCGCATTTCCCAGTTGGAATATCCGATCACGAGTGCTTTACTGATCGACTAAGCAACCGATTGATGTGCTCCCATGTCCCCTCCGCCAAAACCCACCTACACTCTCTACGCTGCACAGTTCAGCCTGTTTTCTGGCAAAGCCCGCGGCTATCTGCGCTGGAAGCGGGTGAAGTTCAATGAGGTCTTGTCATCCGGAGAGGTCTATCGCGATATTATCCTGCCCAATATTGGCTGGCCGGTAATCCCGGTTATGCAAACCCCTGATGGTACCTTTGTCCAAGACACGGCCGACATCATCGCCCATGTCGAAGCCGAGCATCCCGAGCCAAGCGTGTTGCCGCCGGGTCCAGTACAACAATTTGTCACTGAGCTGATCCACACCTATGCCGATCAATGGCTGCTGCTGCCAGCGATGCATTATCGCTGGGCCTATGATGAGGAATGGGTGTTTGGTGAGTTTGGGCGAACCTTCGCACCAAATGCAACGCCTGCGGAACAAGCAGAAATTGGCAAAAAAAGAGGCTCGAAGTTTAAAGCTTTTTTGCCCATGCTCGGCATCAATGAGCAAACCATTCCCGGCATTGAAAGTTCTTATGAAGCATTTCTAGCTGAGTTCTCGGCCCATCTGGCCGACCACCTTTATGTCTTTGGCGAGCGCCCGACCCTGGCGGATTTTGCGCTGCTCGGGCCACTTTATGCCCATCTCTATCGTGATCCGACACCGGGCAAATTGATGCGGCGCATAGCGCCCAAGGTCGCAAATTGGGCCGAGCGCACTCATGGCGATGAAGACGTACGGACCCTGACGAAATCTGCCCTCATTGATAATGATAAAATTCCGGAAACTCTAGAACCCGTGCTGCGCCGAATGATGGCGGAGCAATTGCCTACCCTGTTGGCCACTGATGCCCTGCTCGATGGCTGGGCCAGCGATCAAAAACCCGGCATTGAGGTGCCTCGGGCACTCGGCACAGTGCCATTTGAAATTGGCGGCTGCACCGGCGTCATCGCCGCTTCGAGCTTCGCTCTCTACAGATTGCAAGCTGCCCTCGATGCCTTGAGCGCCCTCAATCCGGCAGCGCGAATCCAAGCGAATGACCTGCTCGACCGGATTGGCGCCAGTGCGCTGAAAGATTTCACGCTAAGCCGCCGCTTGGAGCGGAGGAACTATAAGTTAGTTATAGGGGGATAGTTTTTAGTTTCTAGCCGCTTAACCGTCCGTTCAAAGCGACATGGACAGGCGATGGACCCCGGCCTGCGCCGGGGCGACGAGGAGAGTTTGGTGCTGCAATGTCTTCATCCTGAGGTGCGAGTACAGCGAGCCCCGAAGGGCGAGGGCGACGTGAGTAGATAGTTTGTAGAAGGAATGTCATCCCGGCTGGAGCGCTAGCAAAACGCCGGGATCTGTTCAGACAAAAATGCCTCTGGTCCCGCATCAAGCCCAGGACGACACCCACTACCTACTACCTACTACCTACTACCTACTACCTACTACCTACTACTCACTACCAACTAGCTACATGAGGCCTGATAGATGCTTTCAATCGCATCATCGAGCATGCCATGAAACTCAGCGTCGCTTTGTTTGGCTGATAGGCCTTGGGTGAGGCCGCGCGAGAAGCTGGCGATCATACCATGATTATCGCTCAACTTACCATTTGCCACATCGCGGCTATAGCCCCCCGATAGC
>JAZGEB010000386.1:0-2970 GCA_036478515.1 Parvularculaceae bacterium
GTAATCGAAGGTGCACAACTTGCTGAAGAATTGTCGTTTAACGGTGCGTTCCGCTACTCAGACTATTCAACAGTTGGTGCGGTTGAATCATACGCTTACGGCGTTGAGTGGGCACCAGTTGCTGGTCTTCGCTTCCGGGCACAACAGCAACGCGCTGTTCGGGCACCGAATATCGGCGAATTGTTCTCACCACAAACCAACGGCTTCCCAGGCGCGATTGACCCATGTTCTTCTACATCTACTGCAGCAGCAACTGGTAATGCCGCAATCTGTGCAGCTCAAGGTGTACCAGGAGCAATCTACAACACTGAGTTCCAAGCTAACAGCCAACTTGAAGGTCTGTTTGGTGGTAACCCAAATCTTGATGCGGAAACTTCTGATACACTGACCGTCGGGTTTGTCGCTCAGCCTTCTTTCGCCCCAGGTATGACTGTTACTGTCGATTACTGGAATATCGAGATCGAAGATGCGATCGGTACTATTCCGATCCAGACAGTTCTCGATGGTTGTTATGATGGCAGCAATCCTGGTTATTGTGCGCTCGTCAATCGTACGGGTTCTGGCCTGATCGACTTTGTTGAGTTGAACAACCAGAACGTTGCGTTTCTCGGTGGTGAAGGTGTTGACCTTCAGGTCGATTACACCATGGATGTTGGCGAAGGCACATTGCGCGCGAACCTGATCGGTGGTTATAAAATCGCTGATGAGTTCCAAGCATTGCCAGGTGATCCAGTTGACGATTGCGTTGGCTTCTTCGGCGGTAATGCCGGGGTTTGCGGCGAGCCTTCCCCAGAGTGGAAACACACTGCACGGCTTGACTATCTGCAAGGTCCATTACTGGTCTCTGGCCGGTGGCGTTACATTGGCGAGTCAATCGTAGATGACTTCCAGACAAGTGCTACCCCTGGTCTGTTTGCTGACTCAATCGATGCTTACAACTACTTCGACATAACTGGTCAGTATGAAATCTCGGATAATGTTCAGATTTCTGGTGGTATCCAGAATGTTGCGGATGAAAACCCACCTGAATTGGGTGACTGTTGTTCAGAGCAAGCCAATACTTGGCCTGCAACATACGAAACATTGGGTCGTACATTCTTCGTCGGCGGCAAACTGACTTTCTAGTCTGTCTCTACTCGAATAATTGAAAACGGCGGGCTTCGGCCCGCCGTTTTTTTTAGTGATCATCCACCCACATAAATCTTACGCGCTCCCCACGGCATAACCCGTGGCAAACAATATTGGGGAAATTTTCAGTAAACCTCATGTCATCCCGGGCGACCGAAGGGAGACCCGGGACCTGCGGCGGATCGTCGGATCCCGGATCAAGTCCGGGATGACAGATCATAGGGGTTTTTTGTTTTGTAGGGCGGCTTTAACCCACCAACCCCTCGAAATACTGGCGCAAGATTATTTTTTCGAGACAGGGCGCAATTCCGGTGAAAAAATGCTAGCCATACGCCATGAAAAAACCCTCCCCAAGCCCCGTTGAAGACTGGTCAAATTACTGGCAAACTCGCGCACAAGATGGTGAGCGACAAGCCGGTGTCGGCGAAGCATTCCTCGGTGAGGGCGTCGAGACCGATGCCAGGTTGGCCGATTATTGGCGACCCTTTTTTCAAACCTGCCCGGACCAAGCAAGCGTTCTTGATATTGGCTGCGGCGCTGGCTCGGTATTGCGCAACGCTGCGGCGGCTGGCCTTGCCAATTTAACCGGCATGGATTTTTCCGCAGCCGCGATTGCAGCTTTGAGTGAGAACGTACCGCAAGCAACCGGCATCACCGGGGATGTCACCGACCCGCCATTTGGTGAGGCGCGTTTTGATGTCATCACCAGCCAGTTCGGGATTGAATATGCCGGGCTCGATGCCTTTGCTAAAATAGCGCCTTTTCTCGCCCCCGGCGGGCAGCTCAATATGTTGTGTCACCTGAAGGGCGGGGCAATATACGAGGAAGTCGAAGGTCATTTGCAAAACATCCAGAAAATTCATGACACGGATTATTTGGGGCGGGCGCAAGCTCTGGTCCGGGCTAATTTTGCTCGCCGGGAAAACATAACCGGTGAAGCCAGTCAAAATGCGATGACTCTCGATGATGCCTACACAAAGGCGGGCGAAGAATTCGTCATCGCCAAAACCGCCCTGACCGAACTCATTGAGGACGGTGTCACTGGACTGTCGGAGCACCTGTTTCACGGCTTTGAACAGCTTTACGCGCGCCAACAAGCCTATTTGCTAAGCGATATAACGGATTGGCTGGCCGGTATCGGTCATGAGTTAGACCGCTATCAAGGGCGAATGCAGGGGATGCAAGCGGCGGCATTGACCAAGGCTGACCTAGAGCTGATCAAGCAGCACTTAGCGGCGGCTGGTCTTGATGCGATAGATATGACAGAGTTTTCGTTACCGGTCGATGATGCACCGATCGCATGGGCGATCAGGGCGAAAAGGGCTGGGTGATCTGATCTAACGAGGATCAATAAAATATGGCTTACTTTTTTTTGATCATTGCCCTTATCATTGCGGGGTTGATGGTCCCGAAAAAATATTTCGGTCCTGCGGGGGCGTTTTTGCCTGATGAACCGCGGGTCAGGCGTCGGCTCCAATGGGGGTTCGTTGGCGCACTGACGATGGCGCTTTTGTCGCTAAAATTATTGCCGGTTGCCGCATTGGTGGCTTTGGTCGGTGGCGGGATGACGGCGCTTGTGGGCTGGCGGGATAAAATGTTGGGGGATAGCGGTCTGGGCAATCTCGACGAGGAGCCTGACATAAATGCCGCGCCGCCGCCTGCGATGCCGGGTCAGATGAGCGCTTCGGAAGCCCGCGAGGTGCTTGGGGTGAGTGACGAGGCGGAACAAGATGAAATCGAAAAGGTCCACCGCCGCTTTATCGGCCAGATTCACCCGGACAAAGGCGGTAGTAATTATCTCGCGGGAAAAATAAATCAGGCGCGGGATACATTGGTGAAAAA